>JBILYJ010000418.1:0-4921 GCA_044377795.1 Reyranella sp.
AGACCGCCGGCATGATCTTCCTGATCCTGCTGGGCGCCGACGTGTTCAATGCCTTCCTGGCGCTGTCGCAGCTTCCGGTCGCCGCCGCCGAATGGATCGGCGGCTCGGGCTTCACGCCCTACGGCGTGATGGCGCTGATCCTGCTGTTCTACATCCTGCTGGGCGCGGTCATGGACGAGCTGGCCATGATCCTGCTCACGCTCCCGATCTTCTTCCCCATCGTGCAGGCGCTCGACTTCGGCATGCCGGCCGACGACGTGGCGATCTGGTTCGGCATCCTGGTGCTGATCGTGGTCGGCATCGGCCTGACCGCCCCGCCGATCGGCCTCAACGTCTTCGTGGTCTCGGCCATCGCCCGCCACGTGGCCCTGACGCGCATCTACCGCGCCGTGCTGCCCTTCATCGCCGCCGACATCATAAGGCTCGGCCTCGTGATGGCGTTTCCTGCACTTGCTCTCGCGACGGTGCGCCTGCTGACGTGAGGCTCGCCTGGCCGAACACCCGCTTGAAGATCGTGTCGACATGCCTGGTGTGATAGCCGATGTCGAACAGCGCGATGAGTTCGTCATCGGCCAGGAACTCGCAGATCTCCTTGTCGGCGCGGCACAGGGCCAGCAGCGAGGCGTTGCCGCGCTAGGCGTCCATCGCATTACGCTGGACGGCGGCGTAGGAGGCCTCGCGGCTCATGCCTCTCTGCGTCAGCGCCAGCAGGATGCGCTGCGAGAAGACGAGACCGCCCAGCGAATCGAGGTTTGCCTTCATGCGGCCGGCATGGACCACGAGCTGCTCGACGACGCCGGCCATGCGGTCCAGCGCGAAGTCGAGCGTGCCGGTGGCGTCCGGCGCGGTGTAGCGCTCGGTCGAGGAGTGCGAGATGTCGCGCTCGTGCCACAGGGTCACGTTCTCCAGCGCCGGCATGACGGCCGAGCGGACCACGCGCGCCAGGCCGGTGACGTTCTCGCTCAGCACCGGGTTGCGCTTGTGCGGCATCGAGGACGAGCCCTTCTGGCCCGCCGAGAAGAACTCCTCGGCCTCGCGCACTTCGGTGCGCTGCAGGTGGCGGATCTCGGTGGCCAGGTTCTCAAGCGAGGAGGCGACGACGCCCAAAGTCGCGAAGAAGGCGGCATGGCGGTCGCGCGGGATCACCTGGGTCGAGACCGGCTCGACCGCGAGGCCGAGCTTCCTGGCCACATGCTCCTCGATGTGCGGATCGATATTGGCGAAGGTGCCGACAGGACCGGAGATGGCGCAGGTCGCGATCTCGGCGCGTGCCGCCAGCAGCCGCTGGCGGTTGCGCATGAAGGCCGCGTGGTGGCCCGCGAGCTTCACGCCGAAGGTCGTGGGCTCGGCATGGATTCCGTGGCTGCGGCCGATCGTGAGCGTGTCCTTGTGCTCGAAGGCGCGCTTCTTCAGGGCCTCCAGCAGCCTGTCGACGTCGGCGAGCAGGATGTCGGTGGCCTGGGTGAGCTGCACGGCGAAGCCGGTGTCGAGCACGTCGGAGGAGGTCATCCCCTGATGCACGAAGCGCGAGTCCGGGCCGATGAACTCGCCCAGCCAGGTGAGGAAGGCGATGACGTCGTGTCGGGTCACGCGCTCGATGGCGTCGATCTTCTCGACGCTGCCGGCCGGATCGGCCTCGAGTGCTTCCATGGCTTTCAGGCCGCCGTCCCGGATCGCCTGGGCGGACGCCCTGGGAATGATGCCCGCCTCGGCCATGGCGTCACACGCATGCGCCTCGATCTCGAACCATATGCGGAACCGGTTCTCGGGAGCCCAGATGGCGGCCATCTGCGGCCGTGAATAGCGCGGGATCATGGGCGGGCTTTTAGCGCCCGAAAGCCTCGGTTGCCATGTTAGAAGACGACGCATGGAACCGCTCGAGAACTGCCCCCGTGAGACCCTGGCCAACATACGCGGGATTCTGACCGACATCGACGACACCGTTTCCAGCGACGGGACGCTGACTGCCGAAGCCTATGGCGCGTTGCAGGCGCTGAAGCGGGCTGGTCTTCTGGTCGTCCCGGTCACCGGCCGGCCGGCCGGGTGGTGTGATCACATCGCCCGCTTCTGGCCGGTCGATGCCGTGGTCGGCGAGAACGGTGCCTTCTGGATGTGGCACGATCGCAGCCAGAAGCGACTGCGCACCCGCTTCATCCAGTCCGAGGCCGAACGCGCCGAGGGCCGGCGGCGGCTGGACCTGGTGCGGGCCGAGATGCTGCAGAAAGTCCCCGGCGCCGGCATCGCCTCGGACCAGCCCTATCGCCTGGCCGACCTCGCCGTCGATTTCTGCGAGGACGTGCCGCCGCTGCCGTCCGCCGACATAAAGCGCATCGCGGCGATCTTCGAGCGCCACGGCGCCAAGGCCAAGGTGAGCTCGATCCACGTCAACGGCTGGTTCGGCGACTACGACAAGCTCACGACCAGCCGCACGATGATGCAGGAGCTGTTCGGCATCGACCTCGCGGCCGAGAAGGCGCGCTATGTGTTCTCCGGCGACTCGCCCAACGACGCGCCGATGTTCGGCTATTTTCCCAATGCCGTGGGCGTGGCCAACGTCGTCGACTTCGCCGAGCTGCTGGAGCACCGGCCGCGCTGGGTCACGAAATCACGCTCCGGCGCGGGCTTCGTCGAACTGGCTACGGCACTCCTGACGGCGCGCGGCTAGCTCAGCGCGAGGGCGGGGGCCCGATCAGCAGGGAGCCGTAGTGGGTGACGCTGTCGCCCTGGCTCCACACCCCTACGGGTCCAGGCTGCATCAGTGTGCGGTCGGTGACGTCGAACAGCTTCTTGCCGTCGAGCGCGACCTCGAAGCGGTCGCTGACCGCGATCACCCGGAGCGAATGCCACTGCCCGAGCGTCACCGGCGCTTCCTTCATGCCGAGCTGGCTGCGCTTGCCCTTGTCCATGCGGTAGAGGCGGACCGAGTTGTCGCGGGCATTGGCGCGCACGACGTAATAGTCGTTGGCGCTCTGGGCACGGAACATGAAGCCGGCCACCTGGTCGCGCGAACCCGAGATCGGCTTGAAGCGCAGGGTGGCGTCGAAGTCGCGGCCGGACGCCTGCTCGGAGATGCAGAGCGGGAAGCGCTGGTCGGTCGGGTCGGGCTCGCCCTCGACCAGGGCCCAGCCGCCCGGCCCGTCGGGATCGGCGACGGCGCGCCAGTCGGGAGGTCGGCCGATCCCGGTCTTGCCCTGGGTGCAGCCGACCCGCCCGTCCGGCGTGGTGAGCGGCACGACGAGCTGTGCCGAGGCAGGCAGGGCGATGAAGAGGAGTGGGAAGAGCATGAGAAGGAAACGCATCGGCGGAGAGTAGCAAAAAATGCGAGCGGCTTGACCGAAGATGCGGGAGGGAGGAGTTTACGCGCGGCCGTATTTCGGACGAAATCTTCAAGGGGGAAACTCATGCGTCTTTGCACCATCCTGAGCGGCGGCAAGCCCGCCGTCGGCGTCAAACTGGGTGACGGCAAGATCGTCGATCTCAGCAAGCAGATGCCGCGCGGACCGAAGTCGGTCGTCGAGATCCTGGCGGGCGGCAAGAAGCTCCAGCAGGCGGTGCTCAAGGCCTGCGCCAAGCCCAAGGCCGGTGCCACCGTGTCGGAGAAGTCGGCCAAGTACCTGACGCCGATCCCGGCGCCCGGCAAGATCCTGTGCATCGGCCTCAACTACCGCAAGCATGCCGAGGAGACCGGCAGCCCGATCCCGCAGTACCCGGTCGTGTTCACGCGCTTCAACAACACGCTGGTGCCGCACAAGGGCAAGATGCTGTCGACGACGCATTCCAAGGAATTCGACTGGGAGGCCGAGCTCACCATCGTGATCGGCAAGAAGTGCCGCAACGTGCCGAAGGAGAAGGCGCTCTCGGTGATCGCGGGTTACGCCTGCTTCAACGACGGCTCGATCCGCGACTGGCAGCGCAAGTCGGGTGGGCAGTTCACCCTGGGCAAGAATTTCGACGGCACCGGCGGCTTCGGTCCGGACATCGTGACGCCGGACGAACTGCCGAAGGGCGCCGCGCCGCTGCGGATCATGACCCGTGTCAACGGTGTCACCATGCAGGACAGCAGCACCGACGACCTGATCTTCGACGTTCCCACCCTGGTGCACGAGCTCAGCAAGTGCATGACCCTCGATCCGGGCGACATCATCATCACCGGCACGCCCTCGGGCGTGGCGATGGCCCGCAAGCCGCAGCCCTGGCTGAAGCCCGGTGACGTCTGCGAGGTCGAGATCGAGGGCATCGGCATCCTCAGCAACACGATCGCCCAGGGCGCGTAAGCGCTTCAGGTCGTTCTTGAGATCAAGCGGCGGCTCCGCAAGGGGCCGCCGTTTTTCTTTGCGTCAGCGCCGCGGCAGCTTGTCGAGGCCACCCAGCATGAGGTGCGTCGCGAACTCGGCGGCGGCGGCCGCATCGACCGGGTCGCGGGCCACCATCACCATCGAGATCTCGAAGGCGATGCCGGACATCGAGGCGCTGAGATAGGAGACGTCGACGTTGGGCAGGATGCCGCGGGCGATGGCGGCGCGGATGTCGTCGTTCAGGGCCTTCGCCAACGCCCGCACGTCGGGCTTGTCGAGAAGCGTGCGCACGGCCGTGAAGCTCGACCGCGCCAGCGCCAGCAGTTCGGGATCCTCGGCCAGGAAGTTGAAATAGGCGGCATAGTGTTCGCGGACGAACGCCTCGGTCGTGGTGGCCCGGGCGCGACCCTCCTGATGGCGCTGCAGCAGCACGCTGGTCAGCTCCCCGACCACCGCCTCGAAGATCTCGTCCTTGTCCTTGAAGTAATTGTAGAAGGTGCCCGAGGCGAGATCGGTACGGCGCACGATGTCGCGCACGCTGGCCGCGCCGTAGCCCATCTCGGCGAATACGGCCCGCGCCGCCTTGATCAGGGCGGTACGGTTCTCTGCCTTGTTCTGTTCGCGCC
>JBILYJ010000419.1:0-4906 GCA_044377795.1 Reyranella sp.
GGCAGGGCCTGCGTGTAGAGCATCCTGCAGCCGCGGCTCTCGGCGATCCTCGCGCAGCGATCGATGAGGAGCTGGCCGATGTCGTTGCCGCGGAAGCGCTTCATCACCGCCAGCCGCTCCGGCATGGCGAAGGACTGGAACCAGCGCAGGCGAACCGCGCCCGCCGGCTCGTCGCCGAGGTAGGCGATGACGTGGGTGGCGCCGAAGTCGTGGCCGTCGAACTCCTCCGAGTACGGCACATCCTGCTCCCCGATGAAACAGGCGGCGCGAACCGCGAAGGCCTGAAGGGAGTCTTCCATCTTCATTGCCAGCTTGATGGTGACGGCCTGGCCGCCGATCGAACGTGTGTTGGTGTTCATCTGTCCTACTCCCCTCAGCTCGCGCGCCGCTCGTTCCATTCCGCGTGCGGATTGGAAGCTCCTCGTTCCATCGACTCTTCCAGGATGCCCGGCATGTCCAGCTTGTCCTCCGGACGGTTCAGCACCATCGGGTCGGTCAGCACAGTCGGAGCGCCTGGACCGACCTCGAGATCGCAGGCGAACGCGCCGTACTCATGGTCGGAGAAGTGGAAGACCTTGTCGTCGACCTTGCGGAAGCCGTCCTTCTCGAAGATCGGCCACAGCCGCTTCTGCCCGTGCAGGTAGGCCTTGGGGTAGCCCTTCTTGCGGCAGAACTCCTTGGCCCATTGCACGAACGGCAGGAAGAGACCGTACGACCGGTAGCGCTTCAGGATGATGGCACGCTCCAGCTTGGCGAAGCCCGAGAACCAGCGCACGCGGATGGAGGCGGCGGGCTCGCCGTCGACGTACAGGATCAGGTGGCTGGCCGTGTAGTCGTTGCCGTCATACTCCTCCCAGTATGGGCACTCCTGCTCGCCCATGAAAACGGCGGCGCGCAGCATGAAGCACTGCATCATCTCGTCCGATGTCGACGCAAGCTTGATCGTGATCTCGGGCCGGTTGCTCGGACCCGCCGTCTCCTGTTCAGTCATCTCAGTCCCCTTCAGTCAAAACGCCATTTTCATTCCGAAACTGCCGCACTCCGGCGGAGACGATCGGAAGATTCTGTGAAATCTGTGCAAGTACATCGGTGACGATCGTCGGCGTCATGCCTTTGGCTCCGCGCCGGATCGCGGTGGCCGAGATCTTGTCGCGGCGCAGGATGCACCAGGGGTAGATCCAGCCGCACTCGTCGCAGATCTGGCGCACCAACATCCCGCCGAAGTCCGTGCCATGGAGCGTGTGAAGACGTACGCCCGGGTGACGTCGCTTGATCTCGGCGATCACGCCCTGGAAACCCTTGGCGTAGTAGGTCTCCGAATAGACCGCGACCTCGACCTTGTCGGCCATGCCGGCTTCGGCCAGCGCCAGCTCGATCAGTGCCACACGCGTTTCCGGCGGCAGGAAGACGTTTCCCGTGGGGAAATAGTCGACGTTGGAATCGGCCTTGTCGGTCTTCTCGTAGACTTGGAATCCATCCTTCAGGTGGCCGACCCGAAGCTCTCCCTTGCGGAACGCATCGACGTGGAGCTTGGGAACCAGCACGGGGTGGATGACGACCTTGTCGAGCCCGCGCTCCTCGATCGCCGCCTGGATGATCGAAAGGTGGGTGTTGTGGAAGGGATTGAACGTGCCGAAATAGAGGCCGATGCCGCCCTTGGGTGCCACAACGGACCGCAGGTCCGACAACAGACCGACCAGGAACAACGTCCCGCCGAGGCCGAAGCCCAGGAAGAGGAAGCCTTCGCGGGCACCCGGAACACCTGCCGTGCCCAAGGCCGCCAGGGTCACGTTGACCAGGAGTCCGACCAAGGTGTTGCGGTTCGCGTCGCCCACGCCCCGCGCCACGAGGAAACCGCCGAAATACTGCGTTCCCTGCGACGCCAGGGTCGTGACGAGCGCGGCGCCAGCTATGCCGCCGACGGACGCCATCCCGAGCTGGTTGAGCGCACCCCCCCATAACATCAGCCAGAACATCACCAGGTTGAACGCCAACTGTGGGATGAACCGCCCAAGCCGGCCGGCCGTGACGAAGCCGAACTGGTTGTTCGCCCACAGTTCGGCCTTGTTACTGAGCTTGGCGTAGCTCGGCAGGAATACCCCAACGAAGATTGACACGCAGATCAGCACGGGGTTAGCCCAACTGCTGTGCGCGTACGCATAGCTCACGTACGTTAAAAGTCCGCCAAAGGCGGCCATGCGCGTCGATGGACTGCGCAAATAGCGGCTGATTCGGCTGGCGCGAACGCCGGCCGGCGTTGGTTTTCCGTCAGAGCCGGTAGCGGCCACGGGCAGCACTCCTGTCTCGTTGCGAGCGTCAATTCCGATACATACAACCGAAAAATTGACCCGCGAATACGTGAACTGGAGGTGCCGAAGGGTCCGCGGCGGTCCGAGGAGCGGCCTACCCCCCTAAAGCAACACAGAAAACGACATTTCACCGATAATGGTGTACGGTAAAATACGAGGCTCGCGTCAGATATGCGTGGGCGCAACTCTTATTGTATCGATTGTCACCATGGTCACGATACCTCCCCGGAAGAACAAGGTGCCGAACATTCTCGGCGACTGGGACGACGTGCGTTTCTTCCTCGCGGTTGCAAAAACCGGAAGCTTCAGTGCTGCGGCCACCCAGTTGAACACCAAGCAGACGACCGTCGGTCGCCGCATCCAGGCGCTGGAGCGCCGCCTGGGCGCCAAGCTGTTCGACCGCCACCGTCACGGCATGGAAGTGACGCCGGCCGCCCGCGGCGTGCTCGTGCAGGCCGAATCGATGATGTCGAACGCCACGGCCATCGAAAGGCACCTGGCCGGCCTCGACCGCGAGATGGCGGGAATCGTTCGCATCGCCGCAACCGAAGGCATCGCCGCACACTGGCTCGTGCCTCGGCTCGGTGTACTGCGCCGCAGCCATCCCGACATCATCGTCCAGGTGATTGCCGGTGATCAGGTCCTCGACCTCGCCACCCGCCAGGCCGATCTCGCCATCCGCTTCTTCCGTCCGACGTCGAACCAGCTGGTCGCCGCGCGTGTCGGCCAGGTCAACATGTCGATCTTTGCCGCGCCTTCCTACATCGAGCAGTACGGATTGCCGCAAAAGCTCGAGGACATGCGCGATCACCATATCGTCGACCACACCACGCTGCACAGCCTGCCGGCCATGAAGCCGTGGAGCGAAGTGGTCGAGCGCAGCACGTCGGTGGTCCTGCGCACCAACTCTTCCTACGCCGCCATGGAAGCGGTGCAGACCGGTTACGGAATCTCTGTTTTCCCCGACTACATCGCGAAGTCGTCGAACCTGGTGGCGGCGCCGATCGATCTCCGGATCGTCCGCGACATCTGGCTGGTCAGCCACGAGGAGACCAACAAGGGCGCACGCATCCGCACCGTGATCGACTATGTGCGCGACCAGTTCCGCCACGACGAGCGCGAGTGGTTCTCCACGACACCGCGCAGCAGGTCGATGGCGGCTGCCTAGAGGGCGGCCTTCAACCTCGCGCAGATCGCCTCGATCTCGGCCTTGTCGCCCGGCGTGTAGACCCAGTTGAGCCGGACCTTGTCGCCGGGATAGCGTGGCAGGATGTGGACATGGAGATGGGGCACGCTCTGACCCGCCCCTTCTCCATTGGACTGCAGCAGGTTCACGCCGCTGGGCTTCAACTCGCTCATCGCTGCCTTGGCCACGCGCTGGGCGGTCCTGGCCACAGCGGCGAGTATGTCAGGCGGGATGACGTCGACGGTCGGCCAGTGGCCCTTGGCGACGGCCAGCGCATGGCCGGGATTGACCGGGTTGATGTCCATGAAGGCGATGGTCGCTTCGTCCTCGAACAGCTTGAAGCAGGGGAGTTGCCCCGCCACGATCTTGCAGAAGATGCAGCTTTCGTCGGTCGGATGGTTCATCACGGTCTCTCCAGGGCAACGCCGAGTTCGCGCAGCCGCTGAAAGGGCTGCATGCCGGGCGCCAGCGCCAGATCAAGCCCCAGCCTGCCGAGCCTGGCAATGCCGTCGCGGCCGAACCGGTCGCGCAGCGACTGGACGAGCCAGCCTTCGCTCTGGCGATGACGCGCCACCCCCAACCGACCCTCTCCTGCCAGGAAATCCCGGTGCGCCTCGAGCGCCGCCATCAGCCCGTCCATCCCCGCACCGCTGCGCGAGGAGGCCGCCAGCACCTTCACCGGCCAGTCGCCGGCATCACCCGCGGTGGCAAGCGACAAGGCACCGGCCACGTCGGCTCGCGCCCGTTCGGCCGCCGAGCCCATGTCGGCCTTGGTGACGACGACCAGGTGCGGGATCTCGACGATGCCGGCCTTCATGAACTGCAGCGAATCACCGGAGCCCGGCTGGACACAGAAGACGACCGTGTCGGCCACGCCCGCCACATCCGTCTCGGACTGGCCCACGCCCACCGTCTCGATCAGCACACGGTCGAACAGGGCGCGCATGACGACCATGGCGGCCACCGTCTGGTCGGCCAGCCCGCCCAGGCGGTCGCGAGCGGCCATCGAGCGCACGAAGCTGCCCTCATCCGCCCCATCAAGGACGATGCGTACACGGTCGCCGAGGAGTGCGCCTCCGCTGGTCCTCGAAGAGGGATCGACGGCAATCACGCCGACGGTCTTGCCCGATCGACGCCACGCCGCGACCAGGGCCGCGCACAGGGAGGATTTGCCGACGCCCGGCGGACCGGTGACGCCCACGACATGGGCGCGCGGCTGGCGCCATGCCGCGTCGAGCAGCGCCTGCGAGGCTTCGCTCTCGGGATCGCGCTCCAGGCCGGCAAGGGCGGCCGCCAGCGCCCGCTTACCCTCCGTGCGGAGCGCCGCCAGCGTCATTCGGTCTTGAGCGGGCCGCCCAGCGCCGCCTGCGCCGCCGCCAATCGCGCGATCGGCACGCGGTAGGGGGAGCAC
>JBILYJ010000422.1:0-4888 GCA_044377795.1 Reyranella sp.
AGGCGCATTTCACGCGCATCTGCTGGTCGAGATCGATCTCGGTGAACTGCACGCCCATCAGGTCGCGCTTCTCGATGCCGACGCCGTGCTCACCCGTCAGCACGCCACCGACGCGCACGCAGAGCCGCAGGATGTCGGCGCCCAAATCCTCGCAACGCTTCAGCTCGGCGGGATCGTTGGCGTCGAACAGGATCAGCGGGTGGAGGTTGCCGTCACCGGCATGGAAGACGTTCACGACGCGCAAGCCATACTGTTTCGACAGAACGCGCATCTCGGCCAGCACCTCGACCAGCTTGCCGCGCGGCACCGAGCCGTCGAGACACATGTAATCGGGTGAGATCTGGCCGACGGCGGGGAACGCCGCCTTGCGGCCGGCCCAGAACAGCACCCGCTCCTGCTCGTCGTGGCTGACCCGGATGGTCGTGGCGCCGCGACCGCGCGCGATCTCGGCGACGCGCTCGACGAGGTAGTCGACCTCGACCGGCGGCCCGTCGAGTTCGACGATCAGCAGCCCCTCGGCGTCGAGCGGATAGCCCGCGCCGACATAGGCCTCGGCGCACTTGGTCGCCTCTTTGTCCATCATCTCCATGCCGCCGGGGATGATTCCCGAGGCGATGACGGCGGCCACGCAGTCGGCGGCCCCCGCCTCGGTCGGAAAGCCCAGCAGCACGGCCCGCGCGGTCGAGGGCTTGCGCAGCAGCCGCACCGTCACCTCGGTGACGACGCCCAGCAGTCCTTCCGAACCGGTCATGAGGCCGAGGAGATCATAGCCTTCCGAATCGAGATGCTTGCCGCCCAGCCGCACGACCTCGCCGTTCATCAGCACCATCTCGATGCCGAGCAGGTTGTTGGTGGTCAGGCCGTACTTCAGGCAGTGCACGCCGCCCGAATTCTCCGCGACGTTGCCGCCGATCGAGCAGGCGATCTGCGAGCTTGGATCGGGCGCGTAGTAGAAGCCTTCATGCTCGACCGCCTTGGTGACGCCGAGGTTGGTGACGCCCGGCTGCACGCGCGCGCAGCGATTGGCGTAGTCGATCTCGAGGACGCGGTTGAACTTGCTCATGCCCAGCAGGATCGCATCGCCCACCGGCATCGAGCCTCCGGACAACGAGGTGCCCGCGCCCCGCGGCACGACCTTCACCTTGTTGTCCTGGCAGTAGCGGAGAATTGCGGCCACCTGGGGCACCGTCTTGGGCAGCACCACGACCAGTGGCATCTGACGGTAGGCCGACAGCGCATCGCATTCGTAGGGGCGCATGCCGTCGAGATCGTCGATGACGCCTTCGCCGGGAACAATGGCACGCAGCGCGGCGACGATCTCCGACCGGCGGGCGAGAATGGCGGGATCGAGCGGCGGCATCTCCATGCTTCGCTCATACGCCAAATGAAAAAGCGGCGGAAGCCGAAGCTCCCGCCGCTTTTTCAGCAAGACGCCGACGACGTCTCAGCCCTGGCGGGCCTTGAAGCGCGGGTTGGTCTTGTTGATCACGTAAACACGGCCCTTGCGGCGCACGATGCGGCAGTCCTTGTGACGGAGCTTCACCGACTTGAGAGAATGACGGATCTTCATGGCCCTAACTCAACAAAAAGCCCCGGCCGGGCCGGGGTGAATTCCGAAAGCGGGCGGAAAATACGGACCGCAGCCGCTCCCGTCAACTCATTGATTCTCCACCGAAGTTTCCAGGGGCCTTTTGGCCTGATTCGCCGGATTCTTCAATGATCGCAAAGGCTTGCGAAAGGGGCTGGACCCGCGCCAGCGCCCTACTCCTCAGGCTCGGTGCTGAACTCCAGCGGATGGCCGGCGCTGCGAGCCAGGTCGTTGGCCTCGCTGGCCTTGGATTCGGCGATATCGCGGGTGTACGTCGCCACGACGCAGGCGCCGCGCTGATGCGCGGTCATCATGACGACGTAGGACTGTTCCTCGGTCATGCGGAACACGGCCTTCAGGACGAGGACCACGAACTCGCGCGGCGTGTAGTCGTCGTTCAGCAGGATCACCTTGTAGAGCGGCGGCGGCTTGGTCTTGGTCCGCTCCACCGCCTGCGGCTTGGTGTCGATATCGCTCATCGGCCCCTCCTCGCTTTGCCTAACGATAACCCTCGTCCAGGAAGCGCTGAACAAGCCGGTCGGCCCGGCTCCGGTCCGTGAACTGCAGATGGCGCGCCAGATTGCGCGCCGACGAGGCCAGGTAGAAGCGCTCGTACTGTTCGTTGCGGCTGGCCAGCGCACTGCCGGCGAAATCCCAGGCAAGCCGGAAGATGCGGATACGCTCCTCGGCCGCCATGCCCTTGGCGCCCGGCAGGTAGCGGTCGATCAGCGGCCGCAATTCCGGATCCGCGAGTTGGGCCGCGGTCGGCGCGGCCAGGAGATTGTGCGAACCGATCAGGCGCAGGATCTCGTTCACCCTCGGGAACCAGAGCGGCAAGGTGGCGCGCAACGCATGCAACGGTCGAATGCCGCAGGTCCACAGGCCCGACGGCCATTCGCGGGCCTCTGCTTCCGCGGCGACGATGGCCGCACGCGTGAACTCCGCATAGGTCCAGATCTCGCCGATCATGCGTTGCGTCTCGGGATCGACGGCATTGATCGAGGCGGCCATACGCAACGCGAGACCCCAGGCGAAGTCGAGCTTCGTCCAGGCCCGGATCATCGTCTGCTGCAGGATGTTGGGCTGCCAGCTCGACGTCATCACGGTGTTGTAGACGGCGAGGTTGCGGTCGATGAACAGCCGGTCGCGCGGCACCTCGACATCGTCGAAGATCACGAAGGCGTCCTGCTCGTCGAAGCGGCCCGACAGCGGGAAGTCGAACCTGTTGTCCGGCGCCGACATCGAATCGCGACAGAGGAATTTCAGCCCCGGCGTCCCGACGGGCACGCAGAATGCGAGCGCGTAGTCTTCGGCGCCCTGGGGGAGCGGCGCACCGGGATAGACCGCGATCTCGTCGGCGAAGGGCGCCAGGGTCGCCAGCACCCTCGCGCCGCGCACGACGATGCCGTGCTCGGTGTCGCCGACCTTGCGCAGCGCGTGGGCGTTGCCGGCCGAGGGCGCATCGCCCATTGCCTTGTCGACCGTCGGCTGGACGATCGTATGCGTAAGCGCCATGTCGCCGCGCCGCAGGAATTTCTGATAGGCGCCCAGCCGCTCGGCCCCGGCCTCGTTGCCGTGCGCGCCCCACTCGTCGGGCCGACCGGCAAAGCCAGCATAGGTCACATTCATGTAGTCGGGCGTCCGGCCCATCAGGCCGATCGAGTATTCGGTCACCCGCCGCAGCGCAGAGTGGCGACGCACCAAGTCTTCGCGCGAGCGCGGAATCAGGTGGCTGACGGGGATCGGCTCACCCGTCTCCGGATCGGGCGCGAGGCAGGCCGCGGCCTCGGCGTGGTGGAGATCGTAGACCTCCGCTAGCGCAAGCGCCGCGCCGCGAAGCTTCGGATGGTCGACGACGTCGGCGATCTTCTCGCCGTCGACCCAGACCTCGCGCGGGCCGCGAAGCCCCTTCAGGAATTGTTCACCCATCCGTGCCGGCATCGCTTCCCTCCGTCCCGGACGAGGACTGTCACCCCACCGGCATCGTCTCGGCAAGAGGCGGCAGCTTCACGACCTTGTCGTACCAGGCTTCCAGCGCGGGATGGCCCGGACGCCACGGCTCGTTGGCGTAGCGGAAGTCGAGGTAGCCCAGTGCGCAGCCGATCGCGATCTCGCCGATCGTGGTCAGCATGCCGAGCGAGGGCGCTTCCTTCTCCAGCAGGTCGAGCGACCGCACGACCTTGCCCTGCTGCAGGGCGATGTAGCTTTGGCGACCCTCGTCCTGCGGCAGCGCGATCTCGCGGCGGCGCGGCTGGGTGGCATCGAGGATGCCGTCGCCCAGCGCCTGCTGGGTGAGCGCCTTCCAGCGCGCCGGGCCGGGCGCGGGAAACAGCTTGGGCGCGCTGCCCAGACTGTCGAGATATTCGCAGATCACCGGGCTGTCGTAGAGCGACATGCCGTCGTCGGTGATCAGGCTCGGGACCTTGGAGAGCGGATTGACCGGCAGCAGTGCCGGATCGGTCGTGCCGACCTTCCAGCGCTCGATCTTGTCGTTGAGCCCGCGCGCGATGGCACAGGCCATCGCCTTGCGGACATAGGGGCTGGCGGCGGAATAGGCGATCTTCATGGCGTTTCCTCAGGGGTCGTCGAAGCGGCCGCGCACGTTATCCCGCCTTCCGGCAGATACGCCATCGGTTTCCCGATCGAGGTTCGCTCAGTCGTCACCCTGATAGTCCGAAAGCGCGGTGACGTAGCCCGCCGCCACGTCGGCGGCGAGCGCAGCCGACGCGCGCAGTTTCGGATCGCCATGGCCGCCGCCGCCCGGCGTGCCCAGGGAGACCGTATCGCCCTTGTTCAACACATACTGCTTCTTGGGATCGGTCTTCTCGCCGTTGATGCGCAGTTCACCCGGTGCGCCGTCCCTGCCCCCCTCGATGCCGAAGGCCGCAAAGATCGTGCGCTCGGCGAGGAATGACACCGCGATCGGTGTTTCGCTGCGGCTCTCGATCAGGATCTCCTGTCCCAGCCCGCCGCGATGACGGCCGGCGCCGCCGGAATCGGGGCGCAGCTTTTTGTGATGGAAACGCAGCGGCGCAATGTGCTCGCTGATCTCGATCGAGGTCGAGCTGACGTTGGACGGCCACGAGAGGCAAGTGACTCCGTCCCTCTGCGTGTTGCCGCCCATGCCGCCATTGTAGAAGAACATGTTGGCGTAGGGCTTGCCGCCTTCCCGCACGCCCGACTGGTTCATGCCCCACATCGGCGAGCCGCAGGCCGCCATCACGCGTTCCGGCACGATCTGGCCCAGGCAGCCGAACACCAGCATCGGGATGTAGTGGCCGATCAGCATGCGCGAGCCGC
>JBILYJ010000421.1:0-4888 GCA_044377795.1 Reyranella sp.
CACTGCCCGCGGAGGTGCCGGCCGAACTCGAGGGGCAGGTGATCGAGCAGGTGAAGATGAAGTACCTGGCCACCGACCGTGACCCTGCGCTTCGCTCGGAGAATACGCCGGATGTCTGGTCCGGCAGTTACGCCGTCGCTGGTGGCGACAGCATCGGCGAGAGTGGCCTGCTTCGTTCTCTGGAGGTGGCCCTGTCGCCCTATCGCGTGTGGAGTGCGGGATGAGCGCCGTCGACGTCGTCCGCAACGCTGCTCGCCTGATCGCGGTGCACGGCGAGACGTTGGTGCTGAAGCGGGCGAGCGAGGCCACGACCGTCATCTTGAAAGGTAAGCGTCTCGTCGGGTCGACGGTCGATGTCGGTGGTTCCGCCGTCCAGCAGGAGTTCCGGGTGAAGATCGGCACGTCGGAGCTGTCATCGTCGGTCTGGACAAGCAAGGCACCGGTTCGCCACGACAGCATCGTCATCGACGGCCGGGAGCGGTCGATTCTGGACGTCCGTCCCTTGGGCGACGCGGGCACTGTCGCGCTCTACGAGTTGCTGGTCGCGGGCTGACATGCCCGTAATTGTCGAGGGCATCACGACCGAGCAGCTCGGCCGCAGCATCTCCGACTGGATCAAGGCTGCCACCATAGAAACTGCCGAGCGCGTGCTGCGCGAAGAGGTGGCCAGAGGCTTCGACAACGAGCCGGTGGTGATCACCGACGGCATGCCGCGGCGCGACTATCTGCAGGTAAAGCCGTTCGGCAGGATCGAGTTCGCTGCGCGCACCAGCATGGCGGAGGCGGTTCGCTGGGCGCTGACCGAATTGCAGAAAAAGAGCCCGGTGCTGACAGGCCGCTATGCCAGTTCGCACACCGTGATGATTAACGGCACCGAGGTGCAGGGTAATATCTGGGTCGCGCTGCGCAACGTCCAGCCGACGGATCGTGTCCAGATCGTCAACCCGCAGCCCTACGCTCGCAAGATCGAGGGTGCGACGGCAAACAAGCGCACCGGTCGGGGCAAGCGAGCGGCGCTCAGCCGTCAGGCCAGGAGCGGCGTCTATCGCGTCGTGCTGCGGGCCCTGGTCAACCGGTTCGGCAAGGCGCTGTTCTTCGACTTCAAGTACGTGAAGCTCAACACCGGGATCAAAGTGTGGGGTAAACGGGGCGCCCGGCGCGTCCAGCGGGACCAGGTGTATCCGGCGCTGCAGTTTTTCATCAAGCCCACGGGGTTGCCCAACTAAGGTCAGGACATGATGTATGGCGTTCATCCGGTCGTCAGCGTGCCGTTGGGCGCGACGGCCACGGGCCTGGTTGTTGGTGATCCGGTGCGCATGGCGTTCCGCGACCGGCTGATCGTCTGGTTGGTCGATCTCGGTATCGGCTGGCCAATCAGGGATCTCGACAACACCGGTGATAACCCGGACGTCTCGCAAGGCTTTGTGGCGCTCGAATTTCCGGGTGGCACCGAGGATCAGTACACGTTTGGCGCGCCAGGATTGAACTTCTGGCGCGAGCAGGGCCAGGTGACGCTCTACGTAAAAACCCGGCTTGGCGCCGGTATCGTGGTGCGCAATCTGGCCGAATCTTACGCGGGTGGTCTGCGAGCGCGGTTCCGTAACGACCGCTTCGCTGCTGGCAATGGCACCATTCGGATCGCTTCGACCGCCCCCATGGGCGGCGGGCACGACGAGGCCGGACTGTGGGTCGAAGCCGTAGCCCTCGGTTACGAGACTTATAACGTCGGCTGAGCCGGTAGAGCACGCGCCGCCGGACGCATCTGATCGCCGCCCACCGGGCGGCTTTTTGTTGTCTAAAATTTGGGAGAAGGCCTCTTGGACAGCGCCAACAAGCAGACCGCCGTCATCGCCGAAGCGACCGTCGGAACCACGCCGGCGACACCGGCCTTCCTGCTCGCCCGCGACATCCGCGTCAGCGGTGCGCCGCAACGCCCCAATACCCGCTCGCCCGAGCGGCGTCCCGACCGCCAGGCCGCCTCGATGGTGCAGGGCGTTGCGACCTATCCCAAGCAGATCGAGCTGCCTTGGGTGCGCGATGCGGCCAGCGATGTGCTGTGGGCCTCGCTCTTCTGCAGCACCTGGGCGACCAATGTCCTCAAGGTCGGCTCGACCAAGACCGGCACGACTTTCACCCTGGAAGAGAAGTACGAGGGCGGCGCCACCGACCCCTATCGCCGCCTGACCGGGTGCATGGTCGATAACGTCTCGATCAACTTCCAGAACGGCAACCCGGGCCAGCTCAACTTCTCCCTGCTGGCCCTGGGCGAGGGAACCGCGACGGTGGCAATCGCGTCCTCGACCTATGCCGCTCCGACACCGGGCTACGATCCCTCGACGCCGGCCGACATCGTCGTCAACAGCCTGTTCGGGCTCACCTCGCCCAAAGTGCGCTCGCTGCAACTGCAGATTTCCAACAGCCTGCAGCAGCAGTACGCCTTCGGCTCGGCCGATCCCTTCGCCATCGGCCTGGGCGAGTTCAACGTTCAGGGTGTGGTCGAGGTCTATTTCAACGCCTTGGCCGACTACTCGGCCTTCGTCGCCAAGCAGACCGGCCAGACCTTCGACATCACGATCGGCGCAACGGCGAACTTCAAGGACCGGCTGGTGCTGGGCAATTGCGACGTCTTCAACCCGAACGTCGATGATCCCGGCCAGACGGGTGTCCATGCGGTCACCCTGAACTTCCTCGGCAAGTACTACGCCACCGACGCCTCGGCGATGAAGCTGACGCGCAACGCGCCGTAATGGCGGCACTGGAAGTCCATATCGTAAGGGGAACCGTGAGGAGACGTCATGGATGCGAGCGCGAGGAGCGTCGGCGCATGATCAGGAAGTATGCGTAGGTACCCAGGCAGATGGCAAAGTAGGCAAACATCAGATACCTGCCGTTGAATGCTGCCTCGGCATGGACGCCACCTGTCCGGATGCCAACCCAGCCGAGCAGGTAGATTGCCGGAATGAGGATCAGAATGTGGGGCGCGAGGTGCCTGGCCTTCAGGCTGATCAGCAGGAAAATCGAACCGGTCAGAAAATTGGAAATGCCGAAGACACCGAGAAGGAAGACCTGGTCTTCCGAGACGGTCGCCATGTCGAACCCGGCGAAGTTGGCGGCAGACCATTTCAACAGGAAGGTGTGCATGAACCCTCTCAGCAGGTCGTAGGCGCCGATCAGCAAAAGGACCGCGGCGGGGACGCGGTAGATATCGTCCGCGAGTTTCATGAAGGGCTCCTGCTGGTCTTGAAGCGATGGCGAATTGCTGCCTGCCTCCAGCCAGCCGGTCGAACGTGTCTTATCCGGCGCAGGAAGGCAATCTGGCGAAGAGCATTGCCTTGTTCTCGCCAGCGCCCGGCGCCTAGCCCCCGGCGATCAAGCTCTCACCCCTAACGCACCGTAGTCGCGGCACCGGAGACCAACATGGAAACTTCCGTCCTCATTCTTCAGACGTTTCACCGCTTCGTGTCCGAAGGCGAGGGCAGGCCCGAACGCAAGGAACGCTTTGCCCAAGGCCAGACGATCAAAGTGCCCGAGGAGGACGCTGCCGACTGGATCGCGAAGGGACTCGCGCGGGAAGCGTGAACTGGGCCAGGCGCCACCGCCTCTTTCCCCGGAGCGAGGACACATGGCTGCTCGATGACGTCCCTCATGTAGAATGGTCTCTCAACTCCAGGAGAGACAGGAACTTCATGCGTATTGGCTTTGCTGCCCTCATCAACCGGGCCAACGATCAATGGCGAAGCCATATCCTGACCGGGTTGACGGCGATCGTGACCGTGCATTTGTTCATTATATCCCCGCTGGGCGAGGATTATTTCCTCATCAAGCCGATCAACGTGATCTTGATGGTCATGCTCGCGGCCGGGTTGCTCGTTCTGGCCCGTAGCATCATCTCTGCGTCTCTGCTCTTGCTGTTTCTATTCCTGCTCGTCACGGCATTCGTCATCGAAATCCACGGCGGCGGTGGCATGGTGACGATCCGCATCAGGGCCGGTGCCTGGATTCTCATGGCGCTGGCAATCATGTGGATCGTAGCTCGTACCGTTTATGCACCGGGGCAGATCACCTATCATCGCGTTGTCGGCGCCAGCATGCTGTACCTGACGATTGGCGTACTCTTTGCCGCGCTCTATGCGTTCGTGGCGACGTTGACGCCGGAGGCTTTCAGGGGCCTTGCCATCTCACCACACGTCTCGCTGCCTACGGATGTCGTCTATTTCAGTTTCGTAACCCTCACGACCGTCGGTTATGGCGACGTCACTCCGCTCGATCCGCTCATCCGTAGCCTTTCCAATCTCGAGTCGATTATCGGGCAACTTTACCCAGCCACGGTGCTCGCTCGGTTGGTGTCATTGGAGGAGCGTTTCGGCGGTGATGCAAAGAAGGATAGCGTCCGACAGAGCCCGGACAGCGGTCATTGATTCTTCGAATGGAGGAGTTTCTTGGGGCAATTCACGTTCGGCAACATCGACAAATTGAAGCGCAATCGCGAGATCGAAGGCGAGAGCGGCACCGAGATCGGGCTACCGGGCGGCATCTCGCTGATCGCACTCTGCGCCTCGGATGCCAATCCGGCCTGGCGGCGCGGCGGCGAGGATTTTCTGGCCGAGCTGAAGCGGCTGAGCCGGGCCCATGCCTCGGACGAGCGGGTAAAGCGCTTCCTGGCGGAGCAGCTCGCCCGCATGCTGGTCAAGGACTGGAGCGGCGTCGTTGATGAGGACGGCAATGCCATCCCGTTCAGCACCGATGCGTGCATGGAATTCCTGATCGAGGCCGACGACGCGATTCCCGCCTTGCAGGCGGTCGTCTACGAGACGCAGAACTTCCGCGGTCAGCGTATCGAAGCGATCGTCGACCACGCAAAAAACTGATCCGCTGGGACAGCGCCAAC
>JBILYJ010000047.1:0-18584 GCA_044377795.1 Reyranella sp.
GGCCAGCGCGCTGATCTTCTCGCCCGCCAGGACCTCGGGCAGCACCTTGCGCTTCATCCATTCCGGCCCGAGTGCCGCGATCGGCGGCGAACCGATCGTGTGGCTGTTCAGGCTGGCATTGAGGCCGCCGCTGCCGTGGCGCGCCATCTCCTCGGCCTTGACGATGCCGAAGAAGGGGTCCGTGGGGACGCCGCCATATTCCTCCGGAAAACCGAGTTGCAAGAGGCCCGCGGCCGAGGCCTTGCGGTAGAGTTCGCGCGGGAATTCCTCGGCCTCGTCCCACTGGTCGACATGGGGCATGAGTTCACGCTCCACGAAGCGCCGGACGGTGCTCCGGAACGCCTCATGCTCCTCGGTGTAGAACGGCGATGGCGGCCTCCCCGACGGGATGGCCTGCTCGGCGAGCGACATGGGTTTCTCCGGTGACGGCGCTTGATCGATCCACAGTATAACGCGCCGGGCGAAAATCCATTGACTCCGCGCAGCCCTGCCATGTCTTATGATTCACGTTAAACGCGAAGCCACCAAACGGCCGGTTTACAGGGTTAGGGAATGCTCGACTTCATCCAGCAGCTGGTGAGCGGTATCGCTCTCGGCTGTGTCTACGGCCTGATCGCACTGGGCTTCGTCCTCATCTACAAGGCGACGGAAGTCGTCAATTTCGCCCAGGGCGACCTGATGATGCTGGGCGGGTTCTTCGTCTTCACCTTCATCGGCCTGATGGGCCTCGACTACTGGCTGGGCTTCCTGTTCGCGATCTGCGCCATGGCGGTGTTCGGCATGGCGACGGAGCGGGTCCTGATCCGGCCGATCCTGGGCTATCCGCAATTCTCCATCGTGATGGCGACGATCGGCCTGGGCTACTTCCTCCGGTCGATCGCCGGCATGATCTGGGGCACCGACGATCTCAGGATCGAGACCCCCTTCTCGAGCGGCGTCCTGAAGCTCGGCGACCTGGTCATCGCGCACGACAAGCTGTCCGTGATCGTGGCCACGGTCATCCTGTGCGCCGTACTCTACGCCTTCTTCAACTATACGCGGATGGGCACGGCCATGCGCGCCACGTCAGAGAACATGCTGGCGGCCTATTACATGGGCATCCCGGTGAAGCGCGTCGTCTCGCTGATCTGGGCGATCAGCGCCGCGGTGGCGGCGACCGCCGGCGTGCTGCTGGCGCCGATCACCTTCATCCATTCCAATGTCGGCCTCGCCCTCGGACTGAAGGCTTTCCCGGCGGCGGTCCTGGGCGGCTTCGGCTCGATCCCCGGCGCGGTCATCGGCGGCCTGATCATCGGCGTCATCGAGACCCTGGCCGGCTTCTACCTGCCGCAGGGCTGGAAGGACGTCGCCCCCTACATCGTGCTGCTGATCGTCCTGCTGGTCCGGCCGCATGGGCTATTCGGCCCCAGCATGCGCAAGAAGGTCTGAGCCCATGCGTTTCGTCTTCAAGACAGACTACGACCAGGACATCCGCCTCCTCAAGCACAGCGGCTACTGGTGGTCCTACGGCGTGCTGCTGGCGGCGCTGATCGCGTTTCCCTACCTGGTCGGCAGCTATCTTCAGAGTCAGATCGTCTTCGTGTTCATCTACGCCATCGTCGGCGTGGCGCTGATCATCCTCACCGGCTTCACCGGCCAGGCCTCGCTGGGCCATGCCGCCTTCCTGGCGATCGGCGCCTATACGGCGGGCTTCCTTCAGAGCCAGGGCATATCCTTTATCGTCTATTTCCCGGCGGCGGCGATCATCACCGGCGCGGTCGGGGCGATGGTCGGGTTCCCGGCGCTGCGCCTCAGCGGCATCTACCTGGTGATCGCCACCATCGCCTTCGCCTTCATCGTCGAGGAGATCCTGGCGCGCTGGGAGTCGGTGACGCACGGCAACGAGGGCATGCGGGTCCGCACCATCGACTTCCTCGGCCAGCCGATACCGCGCGACGGCGACGGCTTCTACTTCCTCTGCCTGGTGGTGCTGGCGGGATCGATCCTGCTGGCGCTGAACCTGCTGCGCTCGCCCACCGGTCGCGCCTTCATCGCCATCCGCGACTCGGAGACGGCTGCCAAGAGCATGGGCATCGACCTCGCCGGCTACAAGGTGAAGTCCTTCGCCATCAGCGCCGCCCTCACCGGCATGGCGGGCGTGCTGTTCGCCCACAAGATGTCCTTCATCTCGCCCGAGATGTTCACCCTGCTGCTGTCGATCGAATTCATCATGGTGATCATCATCGGCGGCGCCTTCGGGGTGCATGGCGCGGTGCTGGGCGCGATCTTCATCGTCATGGTCGATCCCTTCCTGACGGCCCTGAAGGACGACGTGCCGGTGCTGGGCGCCAGCCTCGCCACGACGCTCGGCATGGCGCCCGACGCCGCCGGCAAACTGAAGGAGACCATGTCGGCGATCGGCTCGGCCGCCGGGCTCAAGGGCGCGATCTACGGCCTTATCATCATGATGTTCATCCTGTTCGAGCCCTACGGTCTCTACGGCCGCTGGCTCAAGGTGAAGCTCTTCTTCCAGCTGTTCCCGCTCTACAAGAAGGCCACCTTCAAGCGACAGAAGACCTACGTGAAGTCGGAGCGCAACCGATGAGCTTCTTCACGGTCGACGGCATCTCGCTGCAGTTCGGCGGCCTCAAGGCGGTCGACAGCGTCAGCTTCAGCGTCGAGAAGGGCGAGATCTTCACCATCATCGGCCCCAACGGCGCCGGGAAGACCTCGATCTTCAACCTGATCTCGCGGCTCTACGATCCGACCTCGGGCAAGCTGTTCTTCGAGGGCCGCGACATCACCGAGGTCCCGGCGCACCAGATCGCCAGGCTCGGCATCGCCCGCACCTTCCAGAACATCGAACTGTTCGAGAATGCCTCGATGCTGGCCAATCTGCTGGTCGGACGACATTGCCACGCCACCACCCAGCTCTGGCAGGAGATCCTGTTCCTGCCTTCGGTGCGCCGCGCCGAGAAGGAGCACCGCCGCAAGGTCGAGGAGGTGATCGAGTTCCTCGACCTGCAGGCCTATCGCGACAAGCTGATCGCAGGCCTGCCTTACGGGGTGCGCAAGGTGGTCGAGGTCGCGCGCGCCCTCTGTTCGGAGCCCAAGCTGATCCTGCTGGACGAGCCCTCCTCCGGCCTCAACGTCGAGGAAACGGACGACATGTCGTTCTGGATCCGCGACATCCGCACCGATCTCGGCGTTACGGTTCTGATGGTCGAGCACGACATGACCCTGGTGAACCGCGTGTCGGACCGCGTGCTGGCGCTGAACTACGGCAAGGTGCTGGCCTCCGGCACGCCGGCCGAGGTGCAGGCGCATCCCGACGTCATCGCGGCCTATCTCGGCGCCTGAGAGGAGCGGACATGAGCGACGAACCGATCCTCAAGGTCTCCAACATCGAGAGCTACTACGGCCCGATCATGGCGATCCGCGGCGTGAGCCTCGCCGTGCCGCGCGGCAAGATTATCACCGTCCTGGGGGCCAACGGCGCCGGCAAGACGACCATCCTCAAGACCATCTCGGGCGTGCTCGACCCGCTCAAGGGCACGATCGAGTTCGAGGGCAAGCCGATCCAGCGCATGGATGCCGACAAGATCGTGCGGCTGGGCCTCAGCCACGTGCCCGAAGGCCGTGAGGTCTTTCCGTTTCTGTCGGTGCGCGAGAACCTCGCGATGGGCGCCTTCCTGCGCAAGGACCGCGACGGCGTCGCCCGCGACCTGGAAAAGGTCTTCGTCTATTTCCCGCGCCTGAAAGAGCGCATCGACCAGCCGGCCGGCTCGCTGTCCGGCGGCGAGCAGCAGATGCTGGCGATCAGCCGCGCGCTGATGAACCGGCCGAAGCTGCTGCTGCTCGACGAGCCCTCGCTCGGCCTGTCGCCGCTGCTGGTGAAGGAGATCTTCAGCATCATCCGCCGGGTCAACGCCGAGGAAGGTACGTCGATTCTGCTGGTCGAGCAGAATGCCAAGATGGCTCTGGAGACGGCCCACTACGGCTACGTGCTCGAGGTCGGCCGCGTCGTGATGGACGACACCTGCGAGCGGCTGATGGGCAGCAAGGACATCCAGGAATTCTATCTCGGCGCCAAGGAAGAAGGCGCCCGCGGCGAGCGCCGCTGGAAGAAGAAAAAGAACTGGCGCTGACGGGAACGAGGACACCATGCCCACCAAAGCGACGCTGACCGTTGCCGAGACCCTGCCCAAGAGCTTCGTGCTCTCCTGCAAGACGCGCGGCGACCGGCCGGCCATGCGCGAGAAGCTCTATGGCATCTGGAACGCCATTTCCTGGACCCAGTGGCTGGAGAAGTCGAAATCCGTCGCCCTGGCGCTGCACGAGATCGGCTTCCGGCCGGGCGACGTCGCCTCGGTGCTGGCCAACACCGTGCCGGAATGGAACTACGCCGACTTCGGCATCCTGTGCGCGGGCGGCGTCTCCTCGGGCATCTACCCCACCGACTCGGCCAAGCAGGTCGAGTATCTGATCAACGACTCGAAGACCTCGGTCCTGTTCGTCGAGGACGACGAGCAGCTCGACAAGGCGCTCGACGTGCGCGAGCGCTGCCCCACCTTGCGCAAGATCGTGGTGTTCGACATGGAGGGCCTGCGCACCTTCGACGACCCCATGGTGGTCTCGCTCGACGAGTTCATGGCAGCGGGCCGCAACTACGGCCAGGGCAAGGATGCGCTGTTCGACGAGCTGGTCGCCTCGCGCAAGCCAGACGACCTCGCCATCCTGGTCTACACGTCGGGCACGACGGGCCCGCCCAAGGGTGCGATGCACAGCCATCGCAACGTGGTCTACACGATGCAGAACTGCATGCATCCCGAACTGTCGCTGTCCTGGTACGAGGGCGACGAGCGACTGGCCTTCCTGCCTCTCTGCCATGTCGCCGAGCGTGTCGCCGGCAGCTACTACTCCGTCGCGACCGGCGTGTGCAGCAACTTCGCCGAGAGCCCGGAGACGGTGCCCGACAATATCCGCGAGGTGCAGCCCACGCTGTTCGGCGCGGTACCGCGTGTGTGGGAGAAATTCTACGCCGGCATCACGATCGCGCTGAAGGACGCCACGCCGCTGCAGCAATGGGCCTACCGGCGCGCGATCTCGGCCGGCCTCGCCATCGCCGACGCACGCCTCGCACGGCGCGAGCCGACCGCGCTCGAGAAGCTGCGCTTCGAGGCCGCCTACTGGCTGGTGCTGAAGAACATCCGCCGCATGATCGGCCTCGACCGCTGCCGCTGGCTGTTCACCGGTGCAGCCCCCATCTCCCCCGAGCTGATCCGCTGGTACATGGCTCTCGGCCTCGACATGTACGAGGTCTACGGCCAGACGGAGAATTGCGGGCTGGCAACGGCAATGCCGGCGAACGGCATCAAGCTCGGGACGGTAGGCAAGTCCGTGCCCTACGGCCAGGTCGCGATCTCGCCGGTTGGCGAGATCCTGATCAAGGGCGACATGGTGTTCATGGGCTACCTGAACCAGCCCGAGAAGACCGCCGAGACGGTCGACAAGGACGGCTGGCTGCACACCGGCGATGTCGGCCTGATCGACGAGGAAGGCTACGTCAAGATCACCGACCGGATGAAGGACATCATCATCACCGCGGGGGGCAAGAACATCACGCCGTCGGAGATCGAGAACCAGCTCAAGGCGTCGCCCTACATCAGCGACGCCGTGGTGATCGGCGACAAGCGCGCCTACCTCACCTGCCTCGTCATGATCGAGCGCGAGACGGTCGAGAAGTTCGCCCAGGACATCGACGTGCCCTTCACCAACTACACCAGCCTGTGCCGCTCCAAGGAGGTCCAGGACCTGATCTGGTCGGAGATCGAGAGGGTCAACGCCAACTTCGCCCGCGTCGAGACGATCAAGCGCTTCTACCTGATCGAGCAGCAGCTCACGCCCGAGGACGAGGAGCTGACGCCCACCATGAAGCTCAAGCGGTCGTTCGTGAACACGAAGTACAAGGCCCAGATCGACGCCATGTACCGGCCGCAAGCTGCCTGAGCGAGCGCGGCCTGAATTCGTAGAGTTCCTGAAAGCGTAGTGGAGCAAAGAGTAGCGATCCGTTCGTTCGGCGGAGGCCCCCCTGCTGGGCGGCGTACCGGGCCTCGCCGCCCTGCCGGCGGTGACGCAGCAGACCAAGGTCACCAACCAGGGCATCACGCCTGCCTGGCAGGCCGTTGAGAAAGTCGAAGCCCTGGCGAATAAAAAACAAACGAAATAAACGAATCAAACGAACCGGGGAGCGGCGGGGCCGCGAACGGCCGCAGGGTGGTGCCGAAGCGCGACCTCAAGGACTGAGGGCAACCCCTTCCACGACAAAGGCCCGGCGTCCCCCGGCCTTTTCTTTTACACTCCGGAAACCTCCATTTCGCCGTGCATAACCGCTGCGAAACTGCTCTACTTGGCCAGAAGTCGCAGCAAGCGACGACGGACTGGGTCGTGTGCGCCACCCGCCGCAAAGTCAGAAGAGCGCAGCAGAGGAGGAAACGGAAAATGCATCTCAGGGCATTCGCGGTAACGCTTGCCTGCACGACGACGCTGGCGGTGATGCCGGCTCTCGCGCAAACCAAAGTCACCAACCAGGGCATTACGCCGACCGAGATCGTGATCGGCACGCATCAGGATCTCTCCGGTCCCATCAAGGTCTGGGGCGTGCCGGTCCTCAACGGCATGCAGCTCGCCGTTGACGATGTGAACGCCAAGGGCGGCATCCAAGGTCGCAAGATCCGACTCGTCGCCGAGGACAGCCAGTACGATCCGAAGAAGGCGGTTCTGGCCAGCCAGAAGATGGTCGAGAAGGACAAGGTGTTCGCCATGGTGGGGCCCATGGGCTCACCCACGGTGCTGGCCTCGCAGGACATCCTGTTCGATGCCGGCGTGCCGCAGCTCTTCCCGCTCACGGCGGCCGAGTTCACCTTCAAGTTCGATCCGACGAAGCCGCAGGAAAGGCTGAAGTTCAACAACCTGCTGCCCTACGTCGAGAGCACGCGGGCGGCGGTGAAGTACATGATCGAATGGAAGAAGCCCAAGGCTGCCTGCATCATGTACCAGGACGACGAGTACGGTAAGAACGTATTCGACGGCTTCACCCAGCAGCTCGCTGCGATGAACATGAAGGCCGCCTCAGTCACGACCTACAAGCGCGGCGCTTCCGACTTCAGCGCCCAGGCCGCCAAGATGAAGGCCGACGGCTGCGAGCTCGTGGTGATGGGCACCGTCATTCGCGAGACGATCGGCCTGATGGCCGAGGCCAAGAAGATCGGTTTCGCCCCGGTCTGGCTCGGCGCCACGCCGGTCAACGTGCTCGAAATCCCCGCCCTCGGAAAAGAGCTGGTCGAGGGCCTCTACGCCGCGGCGGGCTTCGTCATCCCCTATCGCGACACCTCGACGGGTGCCGTCAAGGAATGGTGCGAGGCCTACTTCAAGAAGTTCGGCACGGAACCGAACAGCCAGGCCGTCATCGGCTACAATGCGGTGATGACCTTCGCCCACTATGCCCAGCTCGCGGGCAAGGACCTCACGGGTCAGAAGCTGCTCGACGCCATGGAGTCGGGGAACGTGTTCCAGGACATCTTCGGATCGCCCCCGACCAAGTTCTCCAAGACCAACCACCTGGCGACGACGATCACCCAGATCCAGGAGATCAAGAACGGTCGCTGGGTCCTGGTGAAGGGCGATCTGCTCTTCTAGTCGAAATCCTACCTGTGAAGATCGACCCGGACGGGCGACCGTCCGGGTTTTTCTATGGTCAACACCAAACCGGGCGTCAGATGGCGGGCACCGGCAACTTGTTGCGGCGAAGCTCCTTCTGAAGCACAGGAATCGCGGCCGCGGTGTCGCCGTCATGGCACCGGGCGATCGCCAGCCGCGCATTGATGTCGGCGTCGGTGCCGTCGTCGTCGTTGGCGCCTTCGACCGTCCCGCCCGCGACATACTCGCTGTAGCTCCAGGCGAGCTTGTTGCAATAGGCGGCAGCCTGCGCGGCCGTCATGCCCGGCGGCGGACCACTCGCCGTCTGCGTGCAACCCACGGCGAGAAGAGGCAGAAGGGCCAGCCCCGCGAGCCGGGCCGAGAGCGTACCGCGCGTGCGGATCCTCTCGTGGATCATGGCGACGGCACGGGAACTTTGTTGTCGCGCAGCTCCCGCTGCAGCACCGGGATGCCCGCGGCGGTATTGCCGTCCTGGCACTGGGCCACCGCGACACGGGCGTCGATATCGGACTGTCCACCGCCCCTGCCGACGCCGCCCATCGACGTGGGGAGGCCGGCGACATATTCGCCGTAGACTGTCGTGAGCTTCGCGCAATAAGCCGCGCCCTGCGCCGCCGTCATGCCCGGCGGGGGCCCGCCCGCAGTCTGTGTGCACGCCGCCAATAAGAACGGTGCCACCATCAGTCCGAGAACATGCGTCAACTTCGCCATGCGATCCTCCTGCCGATACGCTAACGCACCACGCGGTTAGCCGCTATGGTCGCATCAATATGAGCGATGAACTTTCCGGGAGAGTGGCGGTCGTCACCGGCGGCGGTTCGGGCATCGGCGCCGCCTCGGCCGCCCTGCTCGCCGCAGCGGGTGCAGCCGTGATCGTGGCCGACCTGGCCGAGGGCTCTAAAGAGACTCAGGCCGGCCGCTTCGTAACGCACGATGTCGTATCGGAGGAGTCCTGGCAGTCGCTGCTGGCAGACATCCTCCAGCGCGAAGGCCGGCTCGACATCATGGTCAACAATGCCGGTATCTCCGGCGGTGCCGGGAATCCCGAGACCACGACCGTCGAGAACTGGCAGAACGTCCAGGCGATCAATTCCGAGGGCGTGTTCCTCGGCTGCAAATACGCCATCCAGGGCATGAAGCATCTCGGCGCGGGCAAGACCGAGCCGGCGGGATCGATCGTCAACATCTCCTCGATCGCCGGCCTGGTCGGCGGCGCCGGTCCCACCGCCTACACCGCCAGCAAGGGCGCGGTGCGGCTGCTCAGCAAGAGCGTGGCGCTCTACTGCGCCGAACAGAAATACGGCATCCGCTGCAACTCCGTTCATCCGGGCGGCGTCGACACGCCGATCTTCAATCCGCTGTGGCAGGCGGTCGGCCACGAACAGGGCAAGGCCTTCCTCGGCTCCCGCCATCCGATCGGCCGCATGGCCGAGCCGCGGGACCTGGGCGAGCTTGTCCTGTGGCTGGCTTCGGACCGCTCGTCCTTCGTCACCGGCGCGGAGTTCACCTCCGACGGCGGGGTCACCGCCGGCCTTATGAGGAGGTCGCTCCTTGCCCCGTCTTGAGAACAAGGTCGTCCTGATAAGCGGCGGTGCCTCGGGCATCGGTGCCGCGACCGCCCGCATGGTCGTTCGCGAGGGTGGCAAGGCCGTGCTGGCCGACCGCGACGAGGCCAGGGGCCGCGCGCTGGCGGCCGAGCTGGGCGACGCCGCGCATTTCGTGCCGCTCGACGTGGTGCAGGAAGAGAGCTGGCAGGCCGCCGTTGCGGCCACCGTCGAAAAGTTCGGCGCGCTGCACGGGCTGCTGAACGCGGCCGGCGTCGGCGTGCGCAACTCGATCGAGGACTGCACCCTGGCGGAATACCGCCGCGTCAACGACATCAACTCGCTGGGCACGTTCCTCGGCTGCAAGCACGCGATCCCGGCGATGAAGGCGTCGGGCGGCGGCTCGATCGTCAACATCTCCTCGGTGCTGGGCCTGCGCGGAGCGTCCTACGCCATGGCCTACTGCGCCTCCAAGGGCGCGGTGCGCACGCTCACCAAGAACGTGGCGCTGCACTGTGCCCAGCAGAAGTACAACATCCGCTGTAATTCCGTGCACCCGGGCTACATCGACACGCCGATGATCGCGCCGAGGCTCGACACCAACGTCGGCAACATGAGCGGCCGCCAGGCGCTGGAGGAACTCCACCCGCTCGGCCGCCTCGGGCAGGCCGACGAGGTGGCGTACATGATCCTGTTCCTGCTGTCGGACGAGTCGACCTTCTCGACCGGCTCGGAATTCGTGTGTGACGGTGGGCTGACGGCTTAGCGCGTTCAGACGCGCTGGCCGGCGGCAGCGCCTTCAGAGGCGCGAGAGCCCGCGCCTCTCCACGAAGGCAGGAATCAAGACTTCATCCCCGTGATCGACCCCGAGACGGCGCGCGGGTCGCGCTTGGGCCAGCGGCCGGCTTCGACCTGGACGATGAAGTCGCCGACGATGCGGTTGAACTGGTCGGGATCCTCGAGGTTGATCGTGTGGCCGCAGTTCGGCATCACCGCCAGCGCCGCCGACGGGATCTCGCGCTTCATCAGCATCGAGGGCGCGAGGCAGGGCCAGTCCTCGTCGCCGGTCAGAACGAGGGTGGGCACCGTCATCGCGCGCATCTTGTCGACCAGGTCATAGAGCGAAGGCCGCTCGCCCTGGCAGCCGAGCTGGGTGTTGGCCGAGCCCAGCGCCGAATGCTCGGCCAGCGCCGCCTTGAACTCCGCAAAGCCACGCGGGTCCTTGTTCTCGAACTGAACGCGCGTCGGGCCGTAGGCGTACTTCTCCGCGAAGGCCGCCATGCCCTCTTCCTGCAGCGACCTGGCCACGATGCCGACCTCGGCCTTGAACTTGGCCTGCTCGTGCTTCTCCGCGCCATAGCCGACGCCGGCCACGACCAGGGAGCGCGCCCGCGCGGGATGGCGGAAGCCGAAATGCAGGCTGGCGAAGCCGCCCATCGAGAGGCCGACCACATGCGCCTTGTCGATCCCGAGATGATCCATCACCGCCACGATGTCGTCGGTGGCGCGGTTCTGGCTGTAGCTCTCGGGCTTCTCCGGAACGTCGGAGGGCGGGTAGCCGCGCGCGCCGTAGGTGATGCAGCGATAGCGCTGGCCGAAGTGGCGCATCTGCATTTCCCACGAACGATGATCCGCGGCGAATTCGTGCACGAAGACGATGGGCGCCCCGGCTCCCGTCTCCTCGAAATAGAGCTTCACGCCATCGTCGGTCGTCGCATACGGCATCGGTCGATCTCCCTGTCGGCGCCCCTACCCCGCGCGGGCGGGTGTCTGCAAGCGCTGCGCCAATCCCTAGAAACGTTCATGCGCCTCAGATGCGGAATGATGGCACCGTAATGCTAAGGTAACCAACATGAGTGAAATCGGTACCGGCCTGCAGAACGCATCGGGCATCCGCGCCGCCGTCGAGCGGGCGGGTTATGCCTTCGTCGAAGCCTCCGACATGCGGACGGCCCTCGGCCGTTTCGGGTCGCTGGCCGACTGGACGGCCTTCGCCGAGAGCTGGAACGATCTCGAAGTCGACACCTACATGGGCGATGGCGGCCGCTACCGCAGGCGGCGTTTCGGCGTCTACGCGGCCGAGCGTCAGGGCGTCATCGTGCGCGGCGCCCACCAGCCGCACTATCAGGGGCGCGACTACAACACGCTGAACGGCGGCATCGAGCGCTGGTTCAAGCCTGTGACCGAGGAGATCGGCAGCGGCTCCTCGATGCGCACCATCCTCGAATACTGCCGCGCCCTGTTCGGCCGCCTCGCGCCGGAGACGAAGACCTGGCACGTCGAGGTCCACCAGTTCCGAATTGAGGCCAGGACCGGCGAGGCCGGAAAGCCGACACCCGAGGGCATGCATCGCGACGGCGTCGACTATGTGCTGGTGCTGCTGATCAACCGCCGCAACATCGCCAGCGGCACGACGACGGTGCACGATCTGGACAAGCGCGCGCTGGGCAGCTTCACCCTCACCGATCCGCTCGATGCCGCGCTCGTCGACGATTCCCGCTGCTACCACGGCGTGACACCGGTCCAGCCGGAGAACCCGGCCCAGCCCGCCTATCGCGACGTGCTGGTGGTGACGTTCAAGAAGAAGCCCTAGTCATTCCGCTCGGGATTCAGACAGCCGAAAGCTACCGAGCGTGCAGCTCACCGCGAAGATCGGGACAGGCTCGCAGAAGTCGATCCGTCCCTTCGCTCCCCCGGCCGCAGCCGCAGCGGCAATGAACGTCCGGATCTCGAAGCCGCCCTGGCCGGCCTCGCGATAGATTTCGGCGTCGGTGTAGGAGAGAAGCGCCTCGCGGTCGTTGGCCGACCAGCGGCGCAGGAACTCGCGGTCCCATTCCTGGTTGATCTTTCCGGAGTCCGGCGTGGCCGGCCAGTGCGACAGGCCGCCGGTGCCGATCAGGGCGATGCGTTCGGGAACGGCGTCGGCCGCCCGTCGCAGCGCCTCGCCGAAGGCCCAGACGCGGGCCAGCGGCGCGAGCGGCGGGCCCTGGCAGTTGATGTTGGCCGGCACGATCGGCAGGTCGTAGTCGGGCGTCAGGAAGTGCAGCGGCACCGAGATGCCGTGGTCGAACTTCCATTCCTCGGCATAGGCCACGTCGACCGTCTGCATCACGTTCTCGATCAGCCGGCGAGACAGGGGCTTGTTGCCCGGCACGGTCGTGCGCCCGATGCGCAGGAACGCCTCGTCCTCGATGGGACCCTCATAGCTGTCGGCCATGCCGATCGCGAAGGCCGGCATGTTGTTCATGAAGAAGTTGGCGAAATGCTCGGCCGCGATCACCACCAGCGCGTCGGCCCGGGTGGCGCGGATGTCGTCGCCCATGCGACGGAACGCACTCTCCAGCGCCTGCCGCGTCTGGGTGTCGGCGCGCTCGGCGCGGCCGGTGATGCCGGGGGCGTGGCTGCAGGCGCCGCAATAGACCAGGGGCATCAGCGTGTCTCCCGTTCCGCCTTGAGGCGTGCATCGTGCGCCTCGACGCCTTCGTAGCCGGTGGCGGCGTAGACGCCCTCGCGTACCGGCCCGTACTGCCGAAGCCCCTGCCGCATCCGCTCGAGATAGTCGGTCCACTCGATGCGGTGCAGCGCCGCGAAGTGCATCAGGAGCTGGCCGTTGACGCCCAGCACGTAGAGAAGCCCGATATCGGGCTGCCGCAGGGCGCCGATCTCCTCCTGGGTGAGATCGTATTCGCCGAGCACGGCGTCGCGCTCGTCGGCATAGCGCTCGCGCGTGCGCGGGTCGCGGTTGAGCTGATAGATCAGCTTCTGGACCTGGTAGAGGCTCATCCCCAGCCCTCCCGCGATTCCGGACGGAGCGGCTAGCCGCCGCTGCCGATGGTCACGCCGGCATCGGCGATGATCGTCTGGCCGGTGATGAAGGCGCCGGCCTTGCCGGCCAGCATCACCGCGATGCCGCCGATATCGTCCGGCTCGCCGATACGACCGAGCGGCGCGCCCTTGAGACGGACCGCGAGATACTTCGGATCGTCCCACAGCGCCTTGGCGAAATCGGTCTTCACCAGACCCGGCGCGATCGTGTTCACGCGGATATTGTCCTTGCCGTATTCGACGGCGAGGTTGCGTGCGAGCTGCATGTCGGCGGCCTTGGAGATGCCGTAGGCGCCGATCACGGGGGTACCGCGCACGCCGCCGATCGACGAGACGATGATGATCGAGCCGTCCTTCTTGGCGCGCATGTCGGGCAGGCAGAAGTTGATCAGCCACATGCTCGACAGGATGTTGTTGTGCATGACCTTCATGAACACGTCGTCGGGCAGCTTCTCGTTCGGCCCGTAATAGGGGTTCGAGGCGGCGTTGCAGACGAGGATGTCGACCGGGCCGAGCTGCTTGCGGGTCTCGACGATCAGATTCTCGCACTGCGACTTGTCGGAGATGTTGCAGGGAATGACGATCGCCTCGCCGCCGGCCGCCTTGATCTCCGCCGCCGCTTCCTCACAGGCCGGCGCCTTGCGGCTCGAGACCACGACCCTGGCGCCCTGAAGCGCGAGGTGCAGGGCGATCGACTTGCCGATGCCCTTGCTTGAGCCGGTGACGACGGCGACCTTGCCGGTAAGGTCGAAAAGCGGCGATGCCATTGAGCTGTCCTCCAGAAGATTTCGGCTTCTTGTGTGACATGAACGCAAGGACTCGAAAACCCCCGCAACCGTGGCCGGGATCGCTCACGAAGGCCTGATTTGCTGCGGCGAACGTCGCGACCCTAGCTTGCCGTCCAGTCCACAGGAGTTCTCGATGCGCCTCACGACCAGGATCGGCGCCGGGCTCGCGGGTCTCGTCGCGCTGCCCGCCCTTGCGGTCGCCGCCACGATCGGCGGCGTCTACTACGCACCGCAATACGACTATCGCGATTTGTTCGCCGCCACCGACGGCAGGAATTTCCCGGTGATCCTGGCGGGCAACGCCTTCCCCGGTGTCGATCCCGCCGTGGTGGCGCGCGACCTCCTGCCGGCGATGCAGCGGGCCAAGCCGCGGCCTGCGCTCACCTTCACCTACGACCGCCCGATTCCGCCGGCCAGTCCCGACTACCGGCTTGTCCTGGTGTTCGATCCCGCCAACGATCTCAATGCCGATCCCGTCTGCGCCGGCGAGCCGGCGCGTTTCAAGCCGGGCACGCCGGGTCGATTCTAAGGCTATGCGATCTACTGCCGGAACGACCGGGCCATGTCCTTTACCACCGCATGGACACAGGCGAGCGGGCCGGCCGATCCGCGCATCGAGCAGCTCTTCCGGCAACTCTTCATGGTCATCTTCACCGATCAGCAGCGGCGCTACGCCCAGCTCGACCCCATTTTCATACCGTGAGCGACCGCGCTCGATCGTGGGCCAAGGGCGAAGAGACGCGGGAGCATCCCTTTTGTCGACAGCGCGTTGTATGTGTCGCGTGGCATGGCCTTTGTAAATCGCGAGTTCCTGCGCTGGGCGCGCATATGCTGCCTCATCTCGATGACATGGGCGGCATCGGCGGGCCTGTGGCCTCGCGCGGCCGATGCGCGAACCGGCAAGGTCGTTCTTGCGGTGGCCGGAGACGAGCGCATGGCGTCCGATCTCAAGGAACTGTCGGAAGACTTCCAGAAGCAGCAGCCCCTGACGGGTGATGCGCTGGGCATATTGCAGGGCGCGCAGGCGATTGCCGCCCGGTTCAACACTGCGCTGCGGTCGCGTGGCTTCTACGACGCGACGATCAACGCCACGATCGACGGTCGACCGATCGCCGACGCCTCTGCCCTGGAGGTCCTCGAAGCGCGTCCCGACACCGACGCGGCAACCGTCGACATCACGATCGATACGGGTCCACGCTATCGCATCGGCTCCCTCGCCATCCGTCCGCCCGGGGCCCAGCAGTCGCTGCCCGGCATCGACCGCGCGGAGCTCGGCATCGCGCCCGGTGACCCCGCCGATGCCGCCGCCATCATCGCCGCCCAGAACAAGCTGCTGGACGAGTTGCGCAAGCAGGGCCACGCGCTGGCCGCCATAAAGGACCGCGAGGTCATCGTCGATCACGCCACCCGCGAGGCCGAGATCACCTTCGTGGCGGAGCCCGGCCCGCTGGCCCGGATGGGCCCGGTGCGCTTCACCGGCACCGAGAAGGTCGACACGGTCTGGCTGCAGCGTCGCGTGCCCTTCAAGGAGGGCGACCCCTACTCGCCGGCCAAGGTCGAGGAGCTGCGCGGCAAGCTCACCTCGCTCGGCACGTTCAACGCGGTACGCCTGAAACCGGCGACGGAGCTTGACGCCAATGGCGAGCTGCCGATCGAGGCCGAGCTGACAGACCGGCTGCAGCGCTCGTTCGGCTTCGGCTTGAGCTACGAGACCCAGCTCGGTTTCGCGGTCGAGGGCTTCTGGGTCCACCGCAACCTGTTCGGCCAGGCCGAGAGCCTGCGCCTGTCCGGCGAAGTCAATCACATCGGCCAAGGCTACGCGATCCTCGACACCGGCTTTGCCTTCCGCACCGCCTTCCGCAAACCCGACTGGTGGTTGCCGGGACAGGATCTGCGGATGGAAGCGGCGGCGCTGCGTGAAGTAGTCCCTGCCTATACGAGAAAGGCCGCCACCTTCTATGGCGGCTTCGACCGCACCTTCTCACCGCACTGGCAGGCCCGCGTCGGCCTGGCGGCCGAGATCGCGGACATTACGCGCAGCGGTATCACCCAGAGCTATCGCATGCTCGGCCTGCAGGGGACGGTGCTCTATAATCGCGCCAACAGCGATCTCGACCCGACGCGCGGCTATCGCATCGAGTTCAACGTCCAGCCGTGGGTCGATACCGGAGCTGGCGGCGACATGTTCACCATCCTGCGCCTGACCGGCCGTCACTACTGGGACATTGCGGAGCCCGGCCGTACCGTGCTGGCGACGCGCGCTTCGTTCGGCATCGAGCCCACCACCAGCATCGGCGGCATCCCGCCCGACAAGCTCTTCTATGCCGGCGGCGGCGGCTCGGTCCGCGGCTTCGTCTACCAGACCGCCGGACCGCTCGACGCCTATGGCAACCCGCTGGGCGGCGCGAGTGTGGTCGAGGCCAGCGTCGAACTGCGCCAGCGCATCGGCAAGGCGTTCGGCGCCGTCGCCTTCGTCGACACCGGCAGCGCCTACCCTGATGTCCTGCCGAACTTCTCGCAGTTGGCGCCGAGAGTCGGCGCCGGCGTCGGCATCCGCTACTACACCGACTTCGGGCCGATCCGCGCCGATGTCGGTGTCCCGCTGAACCGCCGGCCAACCGATCCGCCCTTCGGCCTCTATGTCAGCCTGGGGCAGGCTTTCTGATGCGCGCGCTCCGCATCGCGGCCTATGGGCTGGTCGCCGTCATGGCGCTTCTCGGCCTCGCCTTTGCGGGCGTGCAGACCGCACCGGGCAAGCGGTTACTGGCGTCCGTGGCCTCCAGCCTCGCCTCCTCTCCGGATCAACAGATCCGCCTCACCGGCATCGACGGTTTCGTGCCGACGGACCTGCGTTTGGCGCGCATCGAACTCGCCGACCGCTCGGGCCCGTGGCTGCAGGTCGAGGATGCGCGCCTTTCCTGGTCGTTCGCATCGCTCCTGCAGCGCAGGCTGCGCATCGAACTCCTGTCGGCCGCGAAGATCGCCGTGCTGCGCGTGCCGCAGGAAGAGAAGAAGGAGAGCACGACCTCCAGCGGCGGCCTCCAGCTGCCCTTCGACATCGACCTGCAGGCACTGCGGATCGACGACCTCCATCTCGCGGCCGCTCTCGGCGGCATCGATTCACACTGGAATATCGCCGGCGAGGCCGCGGTCGCCCGCGACCTCGGCGAAATCAAGGCCAGGCTCGCGGCCGACCGTCTGGAAGGCCCCAAGGGAAAGCTCGCCGCCGACGTGCGGCTGGAGCGCTCGCCTCGCAGGATCGCGGCCGATATCACGCTCGACGAGGCGTCCGGAGGCATCGTGGCTGCGCTGATGCAGCGCCCCGACCTGCCGGACATTTCCCTGAAGCTCTCGGCCTCGGGCGACGAACGGGACGGCACGGCCGAACTGACGGCCAAGGCCGGCGACGCGGCGACCGCAAAGGGCAGTCTCCGCTGGATGCCCGATGGCAGCGACACCGGATTCCAGGCCAGCCTCGACGCCGGCCCGATCGATGTGCCGGCCCAGAGCATCGCCTGGCAGGGTCTGCACCTCGAGGCGGACGGCAAGCTCACCGGCGCGATCCGCGTACAGGGCATGGTGCGGGATCTGAAGCTTGCCACGCTCGATCCCCGCCTGCCGCAACCCGGCACCATCACGGTCGATGCCACCGTCGCAGATCTTGCTGACAGAAAGATCAAGATCCGATCGTTCGAATTCGGCATGCCGCTGCTGCGCGTCAAAGGCGACGGCGACTACACGCTGGCGGAGGACCGTGGCGAGGTGCGTGCGACGGTCGATCTGCCCAGCCTGGAACCGCTGTCGGCGATGGCCGGTCGCGCGCTGAGCGGCAAGGCTCACGTCGACCTCACGGCGGGCATCGACAAGGGCAATCTCTCCGCCCGTTGGCAGGGCCGTATCGACGGGTTCGGCGCCCCCGACGTGCCGCAGGGTCTGGTGGCGACTGTCAATCTCGCTGGCAACGCCACCCTCGCACCCGACGGCGCCTGGACGATCCGGGACGCGAAGCTCGGCAGCGACAGCGGCACGCTCACCGTGTCCGGGCGTGGCCGCGAGCAGGCGGGCACCCTCGACCTCGCCCTCGATCTGCCCCGGCTGGCGACCTTCAGGGCCGAGGTCCAGGGCGCTGCGACCGCGACGGCGACCGTGGACTTCGGCGGCCCCGAGACTTCGCTCAAGCTCAAGGTCGAGAGCCGCGATGTCGCCTACCAGAAAATAACCTCCCGAAACCTCGTCCTCGACACCGCCGTAGCGCTGGCACCCGGCGGCAAGCTGACGGGCTCGCTTCAGGCCAACGGTGACGTGGCGGGTCAGCCCCTGTCGCTCGAGGGGAAGTTCTCGCATGAAGAGGCCGCCGGCCTCTCGGTGCCGAACCTCCAGGGACGCTGGTCGACCGCCCTGCTCGACGTCACCAATCTTGCCATCGCCCAGACACGGACGGCCGGGCACGCACGCCTGGCAATTCCCCAACTCAAGCATATCGAGGCGCTGGCCGCGCTGGGTCTCGAAGGGTCGCTGGTTGCGGAAGTCACGGCCGATCCAGACGCCCCCGCAGGCCGCCTCGACGTCTCTGTGAAGGGCACCGACCTTGCCGGCCAGGGCCTGGGCGCCGGCACGCTCGACCTCAAGGGGCAAATCGACGACCCCGCCGGCCGTGCCGCCACGAACCTGACGCTCGACGCGACACGCCTGCGCGGTGCCGGCGGGCTGTCCACCCTGAAGGCGACGG
>JBILYJ010000425.1:0-4853 GCA_044377795.1 Reyranella sp.
CGATCCTGCAGGGCGAGGGCTGGGACAAGGGCTGGCGTACGACCAAGGAGATCGCCGGCAACCTGCGCACCGTCACAGACCGCTCGTTCGGCGTGCCGGAGGCGGTGAATTCGGGCCAGGTCGGCTATGGCATCGTGATCGACTTCTTCGCCTTCTCCTCGCAGGGCGCGGGCTTCCCGGTGAAGTTCGCCTATCCGTCGGTGACGACCCTCGTCCCGGCCAATGTCGGCGTCGTCGCCAACGCCCCGAACAAGGCGGGTGCGGAAGCCTTCATCGAGTTCCTGCTGTCGCCCGCGGGCCAGGAAGTCCTTCTCGAACCGACGATCCGTCGCCTGCCGGTGCGCCCCGAGACCTACGCCAAGGCCCCGGCCGACTATCCCAATCCCTTCAAGGACAAGAACCTGCAGGGCCTGCTCACCTTCAACGCCGAACTGTCGGAGAGCCGTACCGCCGCCGTCGACACCCTGTTCGACCAGCTCATCACCTTCCAGCTCGAGCCGCTGAAGGCCGTGACGAAGGTGCTGCACGAGGTCGATGCGGCGCTGAAGAAGAAGGACAATGCCCAGGCCCGCGCACTCGCCAAGGAAGCGCGCGACCTGATCGCCGCGATGCCGATCACCGCGGCGCAGGCCGCCTCGCCCGAGATCAAGGCCGCGTTCACCGGCGGTAAGGAAAAGTCTTCGCGCCAGGCCGAGCTCGAGCAGCAGTGGGCGGCCTTTGCCAAGGAAAAGTACACCGCCGCCAAGGCCAAGGCCGACGAGGCGCTGAAGCTGGCGCGCTAGTGCGGAGCTCCCATTTCCAACCTCCCCATTCAACTGGGGAGGTGCCCGCGTCTTACGCGGGCGGTGGGGTCATCGCGTTCGGGGTCACCGGGTATGCCCCCTCCGCCCCTGATTACAGGGGCACCTCCCCATCTGAATGGGGAGGCAGATGACGTCGATCCGGTCACCCGGTCAGGTCGCCCTCGCACTCGCCATCGCGCTATTCCTCGGCGTCTTCCTGATCGTGCCGGTGGCGACCGTCGTCTATGTCGCCTTTACCGAGAAGGGCGGCGGCGGGCTGACGCTCGTCAACTTCCTCGACTTCGGCCGCACCGACCTGTTCGTGCGCTCGTTCTGGAACTCGGTCTACGTGTCGGCGATGACCGTCGTCTGGGCGTCGGTGCTGGCGCTGCCGCTGGCCTATCTGACAACGCGCTTCGAGTTCCGCGGCGCCATGCTGGTGCAGACGCTGGGCTTCCTGCCGCTGATCATGCCGCCCTTCGTCGGCGCGGTGGCGATGCAGCTCCTGTTCGGCCGCAACGGCTCGGTGAACCTGCTGCTCGACGAATGGTTCGACTTCAAGATCGGCTTCATGGAAGGGCTGAACGGCGTCATCTTCCTGCAGGCCATCCACTATTTCCCGTTCATCCTGGTCAACCTCTCGGCAGCGCTGCGCAACATCGACCGCAGCATGGAGGAAGCCGCGCAGAACCTGGGCTCGCACGGGCTGCGCCTGTTCCGTCGCATCGCGCTGCCACTGGCGCTGCCGGGCTACATCGCCGGCGCCAGCCTGGTGTTCGTGAAAGTGTTCGACGACGTGGCGACGCCGCTGCTGCTCAACGTCAAGGAGATGCTGGCGCCGCAGGCCTATCTGCGCATCACCTCGATCGGCATCGACGATCCGATGGGCTACGTGATCTCCGTCGTGCTGATCCTCGTCGCCGTGGCGACCATGTGGGCGACGGCGCTGGTCATGAAGGGCAAGGACTACGCCACGACCCAGCGCGGCGGCGGCGGTCTCGCACGGCGCAAGCTGCGGCCGCGCGAACAGGTGCTGGCCTATGCCGTCGTGTTCTTCATCCTGGCGCTGGTGCTGGCGCCGCATGCCGGGCTGGTGCTGCTGTCCTTCGCCACGGTCTGGTCCTACAGCCCCCTGCCCGACGGCTACACGCTGGCCCACTACGCGCGCGTGCTGGGCGACAGCTCGGTCTACATCAAGAACACGCTGCTCTATGCCGGCCTCGCCGCCACCATCGACGTCGTGATCGGCGGCGCCATCGCCTATCTCGTCCTGCGCACGCGCCTGCCCGGACGCCAGTGGCTCGACTGGGCCGCCAGCACCGCGCTCGCGGTGCCCGGCGTCGTGCTGGGCATCGGCTATCTGCGCGCCTTCTATGGCGTGAACCTTCCCGACGGGACGCCGCTCGCCACCCTCTGGATCGTGATCGTGCTGGCCATCGCCATCCGTCGCCTGCCCTATGCGCTGCGCGCGGCCTATGCGGCCCTGCAGCAGATCTCGGTCTCGCTGGAAGAAGCGGCGGAGAATCTCGGCGCCACCAAGGCCCGCACGGTGCGGCGGGTCGTGATCCCGCTGATGACCGGCGGGCTCCTGGCAGGCTTCGTCACCAGCTTCGCAACGGCCGCGGTCGAGCTGTCGGCCGTGCTGATCCTGGTGCAGTCGAACTCGGATGCGCCGCTGGCATATGGTCTCTACGTCCTGATGCAGACTCCGGCGGGACGCGGCGCCGGCGCGGCGCTGGGCGTGATCGCCGTGCTCATCGTGGCGGTCTGCATGTGGCTGTCGCAGCTCGTGGTCGATCGCTCGCAAAGGGCCCGGGGCCTCGATATATGACGGACATGACCATGTCGAAGCCGGCTCGGGCCGTGGGCATCGAGATCACCGGAGTCAACCTCTCCTACGGCGCGACCCACGTGCTGAAGGACGTCGCCCTCTCGATCCGGCCCGGCGAATTCTTCGCCTTCCTCGGCCCCTCGGGCTGCGGCAAGACCACCCTGCTGCGGCTGATCGCGGGCTTTGCCCAGGCGCAGACCGGTCAGGTGCTGCTCGACGGCCAGGATGTGGCACCGCTGCCGCCCTGGAAGCGCGACGTCGGCATGGTGTTCCAGAGCTACGCGCTGTGGCCTCACATGACCGTCGCGAAGAACGTCGCCTTCGGCCTCGAGGAGCGCCGCCTGCCGCGCGCCGAGATCGACCGCCGCGTGTCGCAGGCACTGGACCTGGTCGGCCTCTCCGCCTTCGCCGAGCGGCGGCCTGCGCAACTTTCGGGCGGCCAGCAGCAGCGCGTCGCCGTGGCGCGCACCATCGCCATCGAACCCAAGGTGCTGCTGCTCGACGAGCCGCTGTCCAACCTCGACGCCAAGATGCGGGTCAGCGTGCGCCGCGAGCTGCGGTCGCTGCAGCAGCGGCTCGGCCTCACAACGATCTTCGTGACCCACGACCAGGAGGAGGCCAACACGATCTGCGACCGCATCGCCGTGATGGACGCCGGCACGGTCCAGCAGGTCGGCACGCCGATGGAACTCTACGAGAACCCGGCGAATCTGTTCGTCGCCAACTTCCTGGGCTCGGCCAACATTCTGGACGAGCGCGCCGGCGTGCCCATTCCCTCCGGAAAGCGCCTGGTCTTCCGGCCGCAGCACGCCGGCCTGACGTCGCCCGAAGGCGCCGCCCTGCGCGGGCCGGTCACGCATCGCGAATTCCTGGGCGCGACCGTCCGCTACGCCGTCCGCATCGGCGACAGCGAGGTGCTGATCGAGACGCCGTTCCAGTCCGGCAAGGAATTGCGCGACGTGGGCGATCAGGTCGGCGTGGACTTGCCACCCCAACGCATGCTCTTCCTTCCGGCATGAACAAGGTACGCAAGGCCGGCTTCGTCGCGCCGGCGGCGCAGCGCGCCGACTGGGAAATCCTGCTGGAAGAACGGCTGGGCGAGGAAGGCTTCATCGTCGCGAGCTGCGAGGTCTCGCGCGACGGTCCCTGGCGGATCGACATTTTCGGCGAAGGTGACGAAGCGCTGGTGGAAGCAGCCATCGACGCCGCGGCCCACGCCCTCGGCCTCGACCGGCCGGACTGGCGCTGGGAGGAGCTGCCCGACATCGACTGGGTGGCCGAGAACCAGCGTTCCTTCCGGCCCTTCGCCGTCGGCCCTTTCTGGGTGCACCCATCGCACGTGATGGACGGTCGGCCCGCAGGCCTGCTGCCCCTGCGCATCGACGCCGGCCTGGCCTTCGGCACCGGCACGCATGCCACCACCCGCGGATGCCTCGAGATGCTGGCAACCCTCGATCCGGCGGAGACGGTCAACGCCGTCGACGTGGGATGCGGCAGCGGCATCCTCGCCATCGCGATGGCCAAGCTGTGGAACCGGCCGGTGATCGGCGGTGACAACGACGCAGAGGCCGTTGAGGTGGCGCGCGAGAATGCGGCGCTGAACGGGGTCCCGGAGCTTTGCTCCTTCTTCGTTTCCCCGGGCCTGCAGGCCGACGAGCTGGCCCGCCGCACCCCCTACGACCTCATCGTGGCAAACATCCTGGCCGCGCCGTTGCTCGATCTCGCGGAGGCCTTCAGCGCATCGGTGCGCCCCGGCGGACGCGTGCTGCTGAGCGGCCTGCTGGTCGAGCAGGCGGCCAGCGTCCTCGCGGGCTACCAGCAATGCGGCTTCGCCTTCGAGCGCCGGATCGACCTGGAGACGGGTGGCGCCTGGTGGCGCAGCCTGATCCTGCGCCGGAGCTGAGGCCACAAAGCGAAAGGGCCGACTTTCGCCGGCCCCCTTACGCTTACGCTACGCTACTCTACAATCGGCTACGCCGCGCGGCGCAGATTCTGGTTCGCCGCAGTGACCTGCCCACCGACATCGTCGAAGCGCGGGGCGACGCCTTCGGCACCCTCACGGATGGCGAAGGTGATGTCGGCCCGGCACAGGCCGAGGTCGGCCAGTTCGCGGTCGCTCATGCGGTGGAGCTGGGACTCGGCGGCCCTCAGCTTGAGGTCGGCTTTGATCCCGCCGACGGCGCGATCGTACAGGCGGCCGACCCACAGCATCGTGTCACCCAGGGCGTTCGCCAGCCATT
>JBILYJ010000426.1:0-4816 GCA_044377795.1 Reyranella sp.
CCAGCGGCAGGAGAGCGGCCGAGAGAAGGAAGCCGCGGCGCGTCGATGCGAGGGTGCTCAAGCCTTTTCCTTGTCCATGTCGATCTCGATGGGGGCGATTTCCGCGAGCACGCCGCCGCGCACCGCGCGGAAGAAGCAGTTGTGTCGGCCGGTGTGGCAGGCGACGCCGGTCTGGTCGACGAGCGCCAGCAGCGTGTCGCCGTCGCAGTCGATGCGCAGGTCGATCAGGGTCTGGATGTGGCCCGACGTGTCGCCCTTGCGCCACGGGCCCTTGCGCGAACGCGACCAGTAGCAGGCGCGGCCCGTGCGCATCGTCTCGGCCACCGCGTCACGGTCCATCCAGGCCATCATGAGGACCTCGCCGGTGTCGTGCTGCTGGGCGATCGCCGGGACGAGGCCCTGGGCATCGAACTTGATGACGGCGAGGGCAGCGTCGATTTCGGGCTGTTCGTAGGTCGTTGGGGACATCAATGTGCTCATGGGGCGAGCCTTGGCCTCCGGAAGGAAGGGCGCGTATAATCGCCACCTCTTCGGTTGGCAAATCGGAAGTCCCTTGAAAAAACCGGCCAAAGCGGCGCCCACCGGGCATGCCCACGATCACGAGCACTGTGTCGAGGACGCGATCGCCGCGGCCGAGAAACTGTGCGCGGCCAAGGACCTGCGATTTACCCCTCTGCGGCGCCGGGTGCTCGAACTCGTCTGGTCGAGCCACAAGCCGGTCGGTGCCTATGCGCTGCTCGACAGCCTGCGCAACGAGGATCTCGGCTCGGCGCCGCCCACGGTCTACCGCGCGCTCGACTTCCTGATCGAGAACGGCCTGATCCACCGCATCGAGCGCATGAACGCCTTCGTCGGCTGCAGCCATCCGGGCGAGGTCCATCGTGGCTTCTTCCTGATCTGCAGCGAGTGCGGTAACGCCGAGGAGATCGAGGGCGACGGCCTGTCCGACGCCATCTCCGCCAGCGCCACCCGTCGCGGCTTCACCGCGCGCGACATGACCCTGGAAGTGACGGGCGTCTGCGGCGACTGCCGGGGCGGCTAGAGGTTTCCAACTCCAAGATCACCACAGGACCTCATCCTGAGGAGACGCGCGCAGCGCGTCGTCTCGAAGGATGGGCACAGGCGTGGTGCTCGTGCCCATGCTTCGAGACGGCTGCTGCGCAGCCTCCTCAGCATGAGGTTTTGGGTTGTAACGCCTGAGCTAACCGCGGAGCTTGGATTAGGCGTTGTGCGCCCGGTTAAGGCGCTCGAAGCCCTCGGCCAGATCCGTCTTCAGGTCCTCGACGTCTTCGAGGCCGATATGGACGCGCAGGAGCTGCTTGCCCTCGGGCCACGGCACGGCGGTCCGGTACTGGTCCGGGTGGGCTGGGATCATCAGGCTCTCGTAGCCGCCCCAGCTCGCGCCCATGCCGAAGATGTCCATGCCGTCGAGCATGGCGGCCACCGCCGGGCGCTTGATGCCGTCGCGCAGCGTGAAGGAGAACAGGCCCGACGAGCCCAGGAACTGCTTCTTCCAGTTCTCGTGGCCGGGGCAGTCGGGCAGGGCCGGGTGCAGCACCTTGTCGACCTCCGGCCGGGTCTTCAGCCAGTTCGCGATCTCGAGGCCGCTCTTCTCGTGATGGCGCAGGCGCACGCCCATGGTGCGGAGCCCGCGCAGGGCGAGATAGCAATCGTCGGGCGCGGCGTGGAAGCCGAACGACTGGCAGGCCGTCTTCGCCGTTTCGAACATCTCGCGCGTGGCGCAGGAGATGATGCCCATCATCGCATCCGAATGGCCGACGATGTACTTTGTACCGGCGTGGATCGAGATGTCGCAGCCGTGGTCGAACGGCTTGAAGTAGAGCGGCGTCGCCCAGGTATTGTCGATCATGACGGTCGCGCCGGCCTTCTTGGCGACCGCGGCCATGCCGTCGACGTCCTGGACCTCGAATGTCTGCGAGCCGGGCGCCTCGAGATAGACGACCTTGGTGTTGGGGCGCATCAGCTTGGCGAGGCCCTCGGCGCCGATCATCGGATCGAAGTAGGTGGTCTCGACGCCGAAGCCCTTCAGCGTCGTGTTGGCGAAGCGACGCGCCGGGCCGTAGGCATTGTCGGTCACCAGCATGTGGTCGCCGGTCTTCAGGAAGCCCACGATGGCGCCGGTCACGGCGGCCAGGCCGGACTGCACGGCGATGGAGCGGTGCGCGCCCTCGATGGCGGCGACGGCGTCTTCCAGCGCCTTCTGGGTCGGCGTGCCGTTACGGCCGTAGCCGAAGCCCTCGAACGGAATCCGGTTCTCGAACTTGTCCATCGTCGGCGAGAGGATCGTCGACGCGTGATAGACGGGCGGATTGACGATGCCGAAGTTGTTGTCCGGGTCGCGGCCCGAGACGGCCAAAACGGTGTCGGGGCGAGTGTAGGTTTTCTTGGAGGTCATGGCTCAACTTTGGCAAGGCGTTGAAGGGAGATCAGGGGCCGGTGACGATCGGCGTGTCGGCGCGGCCGCCCCATTCGGTCCACGAACCGTCGTAGACCGCGGCCTCGGGAGAGCCGGTGAGATACAGGGCGAGCGCGATGACGCAGGCGGTGACGCCGGAGCCACAGCTCGCCGTTACCTTCTTCGACGGATCGATGCCGGAGGCGGCGATGCGGGCCGCCAGTTTGTCGGGCGGCAGCATCGTTCCGGTCGCGGGATCGAGCAGCTCGTTGTAGGGGAGGTTGAAGGCACCCGGCATGTGGCCGCCGCGCAGGCCGGCGCGCGGCTCCGGCGCCTCACCGCGGAAGCGGGCGGCGGCGCGGGCATCGACGATCTGCTCTCTCTTGCTCTCGATCAGACCCAAGACGTCGTTCACCGAGCGGACCAGGGAGTTGTCGAGGCGCGAGGTGAAGTGGCGCTCGCGCGGTGGTGTCGGATCGTCGGTGACGGGCCGGCCTTCGCTCATCCATTTCGGCAGGCCGCCGTTCAGGACCGACACGTCCTTGTAGCCCATGGCCCGGAACATCCACCAGACGCGGCAGGCGCCGGTCATCGGCGTGGTGTCGTAGATCACGATCTTGTTGCCGTCGCCCAGTCCGAGCTTGCGGACGCGGGCGGAGAACTTTTCCGGCGGCGGCAGCATGTGCGGCAGCGGGCTGGTCGTGTCGGCGATCTCGTCGATGTCGAAGAAGACTGCGCCCGGAATGTGCTGCTGCACGAACTCGGCCTTGGGGTCGCGCTTCTGCGCCGGCAGGTAGAACGAGCCGTCGACGACGCGTACATCCGGCGCATCGAGGCGGGCAGCGAGCCAATCGGTGCTGACGAGGGCGTCGGGCTTTGCGTAGTCCATCGTGTTTTCTCCTAGGCCAGCGCGATGATGAAGCGCCGGTTCATCTTTCCCTTGTTCTCGACCTTGATGCATTCGACGCGGCCGATCTCGCCGCTGCGGGCGACGTGCGTGCCGCCGCAGGCCTGCAGGTCGACGCCTTCGATCGACAGGAGGCGGACGCGGCCTGCGCCCATCGGCGGCCGAACGCTCATCGTCTTTACGAGTTCGGGGCGTGACGTCAGCTCCTCGTCGGTGACCCATTGCTGCGTTACCGGACGGTCGAGCGCGATCAGCCTGTTGACCTCCTCGGTCACCCATTCCTTCGTCGGCACCTCGCCCTCGAGGTTGAAGTCGAGGCGGCTCTTGTCGGCGCCGACCTGGCCGCCGGTGACATTGCCCTTGATGACGGCCGACATCACGTGCAGCGCCGTGTGCATGCGCATGTGCAGGTGGCGGCGCTCCCAGTCGAGGACCGTATGGACCTTCGTCCCGACCTCGGGGCGTGGCGCGTCGGGCGCCAGCACGTGCAGCACGTCGCCACCGTCGGCCTTGACCGAGTCGACGATCCGCGCCTCGCCGCCGTCCCAGCGCAGCAGGCCGGTGTCGCCGGGCTGACCGCCGCCGGTGGGATAGAAGATCGAGCGGTCCAGCCGCACGCCGCGCTCCTCGACGCCGGTCACGGTGGCGTCGGCTTCCTTGATGTAGGCGTCCTGCCTGAAGAGTTCTTCGACCATGACCGGGATTTAGGCTTTCGCCAGACGCGCCGCAACTTCCTCGCCCGTGGGCATGGCAGGTGCGGCGCCAAGTCGTTCGACCGAGCAGGAGGCGGCAACGCTGGCGAAGCGTGCGGCCTCGGCCGGCGTCAGGCCGGCGGCGAGGCGCGAGGCGAGGGCGCCCACGAAGCAGTCGCCGGCGCCCGTCGTGTCGACGACCTTCGCTTGGAAGGCAGGAATGCTGTCGATGCCCGCCGCGCTGACGACGACGGCGCCGCGTGCGCCCAGGGTGGCGATCACGGCCCGCGCGCCGCGCTCGCGCAGGACATTGCAGGCGGCGACGACGGCCTCATGCGGGCTGGAGGCTTCGAGTTTCGTGCCGGTTGCCTGAGAAAGCTCGATCTCGTTGAGCACCGCAACGTCGACCGACTTCAGGAGCTCCGCCGGATACTCGGCGAACGGCGCCATGTTGAGGACGGTGCGGGCGCCCGCCGCGTGGGCGCGGGCGAGGATCTCCTGTGTGGCGGCGAGTGGCGTCTCGAATTGCGCCACCCACACTTCGTCGGGACGGGGTTCGTCGGGCAGCATCGAGGCCTCGAAATGCATGTTGGCGCCGGACGCGACGGTGATCGAGTTGTCGCCTTCCGCCACCTGGATCAACGCCACGCCGGTCGCCGGCCCGTCGACCTCGGTCACGCCGGTACTGTCGACGTCGTTGTCGGCCAGGAAGCCGCGCAGGCTGTTGGCGAAGGCGTCATTGCCGACGGCGCCGACCATCGCGGTGGGCGTGCCCAGGCGCGCCGAGGCGATCGCCTGGTT
>JBILYJ010000048.1:0-18402 GCA_044377795.1 Reyranella sp.
TCCGCCGACCTTGAAGGCATCCATGTCGGTCTGGCGGATGAGGAGGTTGCCTTTGCCACGCTCCAGGTCCCCCAGGAGGTTCTGAAGGCCCTTCAGCAGGTTCTCGCCCTTGGACTCGACAGTGGCCTTCACCACCTGCGGGTTGGTCATGGCGAAGTTGGACGGCGACACGGCGTCGATGAACTGGCGCGTATAGAAGTCGACCTTGCGGGCGGTCTTGTCGTCGACGCCCTCGACCTCCTTGATGGTGCCCTGCAGCCACCGCGCTGTCAGCAGGTAGGACTGCTTCAGATAGTCGAAGACGACCTCGTCCTTCCAGGCCGGGTCGTTGAAGCGCTTGTCGCCGCGGGCGGGCTCGGCCACGGGCTCGACCGTCTGGCCCATCATCCGCTGAGCCGTGACCTGCCACAGCTTCATGTATTGCTGCCACAACTCGACCTGGGCCTGCACCAGCCGGTTCGGATCGGCCAGCATCTTGGCCGTGAAGTCCATGAAGGTCTGGGTGAGGTGAAGCGGGTCCGCAGGCTGCTGACCGTCGGCCTGATAGCGCTGGGAAAAGTCCTGCAGCAGCTTCTGGCTGCGCGTCGCGATGTCCTTGAAGGCCTCCTGAAGCTTTTCGGACTCCTCCGGAGAGAGACCGCCAAGGGCTGCGGGGGCAGGACTATCGGACATGCGTTTCCCCTTCCGAATCATTGCCTTTGTGGCGTTTCTTGCGGTAAATTCAACGCCCCGGTACCATAGCTAGTGACGACCCGGGCCGCCACTTGCCTTTCATAGGTAGGCTGCGACAACTGACGGGTCAATTTTCCTCTCGGTCTCCGCTAAACAGGCGGGAAACGGGTTTCAAGCTTACACAGCGGGTGATGACGATGCAGCGACACCAGGACACGAATGGCAGCGGCCGATGGCTCGGTCTGCTCGGCGTGTCTGCGCTCGCCCTTCTGGCTGGCTGCGACTGGATCGGGGGCTCGACGCCCATCGGTCCGCCGCCGCGCCCCGGTGCGGAGAAAGCCGTCCAGCCGTCCGCCAGCCTGCCGCCGGGCCCCGTCAATCCGCAATACGATGCCGGCGTCGTCAGTGGCGACGACCGCGCCGCGCCGGCAATCGGCTCCATCATTGCTCCCAAGGGTGGCCAGAAGGCGCAGCGCGAGGCCATCGAGAAGGAGCAGGCGGAGCGCGACCGCAAGGACCGCGAGGCGCGCCTCGAGCGGGAAGCCGCCGACAAGGAAGAGAAGGCGATGGAGAAGCCTGAAGGGACGACCCCTATGGCAGCCCCCGTCGGAGCGCCGCCGCCGGGTGCCGGAACGATCACATCCGATCAGCCGCCGGTCTCGGCCCCGGTACCGCCACCGGCTCCCGTGACCACCGCTCCTGTGGCGCCGCCGTCTGCGGCACCTGATCCGGCGGCCGTCCCGGTGCCGGCTGCACCGACCCCTTCGGGCGATCCGAACAGGGCGTTCACCCCGCCGTCCGGCTGGACGCCACCAGGGGCGCCCGAGGGCTCCGTGACGACCGGCGCACCGCCGGCAAACCCTCCGTCGGCGCCGCCTGCCGCGGTTCCGCTGCCTGCGCCGACGCCACCGGCGGATCCCAACAAGGCCTTCGCGCCGCAGCCGGGCTGGGTGCCGCCAGGAATCGACGTCGGTTCAGTCATGACGCTTGCGCCGTTGACGGTCGCGTTCACGTCGTCTGCCGACGATGCGTGTGCGGATCCAATGCCGGTCAAGGGCAACATCGCCAAGGCGCAGTCGGGCGAAGTGCCCTTCAGCGCCCTGAAGTCGCCGCCGTTCGACGGGTCGCTGCAGGTTGCCGTGATCCAGTTCGGACCGTCCTCGACGGGTCTGGCCGGTGTGGACTCCGCGGTGCTCGCGCGCGTCGCCGAGATCCAGCGCGAGAATGGCGGCATCGTCCGCATCGTGGCGCATGCCGCACAGGACCGCGACAATCTCGATGTCTCGCGGCGTCGCGCACTGGCGATCGCCCAGGAACTGCGCCGGCTCGGCGTGCCGACCAGCCAGATGGTCGCGGAAGCGGCGTCCGACGAGGAGCCGATCTACCAGGCCAGTACCGCCCGCGGCCTCGCCGCCAACCGGCGCGTCGAAGTCTTCATGGACTTCTAGGTGCCGAAGGAAGAACGACATGGACGACTCTGAATTCCACCGCCTGAAGCGACTGCCGCCCTACGTGTTCGCGGAAGTGAACGCCATGAAGGCCCGCGCCCGCGCTGCCGGCCAGGACGTTATCGACCTCGGCATGGGCAACCCCGACCTGCCGACCGCGCCGCACATCGTGGCCAAGCTCGCCGAGGCGGCGGCCAACCCACGCGCCCACGGCTACTCTGCCTCGCGCGGCATCCCGGGTCTGCGCAAGGCGCAGGCTGCCTATTACGAGCGCCGCTTCGGCGTCGAACTCGACCCCGAGAGCGAGGTCATCGTTACGCTCGGTTCCAAGGAGGGGCTGGCCAACCTCGCGCAGGCCATCACCTCGCCCGGCGACACTGTGCTGGTTCCCAATCCCAGCTACCCGATCCATCCCTACGGCTTCATTATCGCCGGAGGCTCCGTGCGGCACATTCCGGTGCCGGGCTCGACCTCGATCGAGGAATTCCTGCCGGCGCTCGAGCGCGCGGTGCGGCATGCCGTGCCGAAGCCGCTGGCGCTGGTGCTGAACTATCCGTCCAACCCGACGGCCCAGGTCGTCGATCTCGATTTCTATGCGGCCATCGTCGATTTCTGCAAACGCCAGGGCATCTGGATCCTGTCCGACCTCGCCTATGCCGAGATCTACTTCGACGGCGTGCCGCCGCCGTCGGTGCTGCAGGTGCCGGGCGCGCGCGACATCGCCATCGAATTCACCTCGATGAGCAAGACCTACTCGATGGCCGGCTGGCGCATGGGCTTCGCGGCGGGCAACAAGACGCTGATCCAGGCGCTGACCCGCATCAAGTCCTACCTCGACTACGGCGCCTTCACGCCGATCCAGGTGGCGGCGACGGCGGCGCTGAACGGCCCGCAGGACTGCATCGTCGAGGCGCGCAATACCTACAAGGAACGCCGCGACGTGCTGATCGAGGGGCTGAAGGGAGCAGGCTGGGACCTGCCGTCTCCCTCGGCCAGCATGTTCGCCTGGGCGCCGCTGCCCAAGGATTTCGCCGAGCTGGGCTCGCTGGCCTTTTCGAAGCTGCTGCTGACCCAGGCCAACGTGGCGCTGTCGCCCGGCATCGGCTTCGGCGAGCATGGCGACGCGCATGTCCGCATCGCGCTGGTGGAGAACAAGCACCGTATCCGCCAGGCCGTCCGCAACATCCGGCAGGTGCTGGCCGATCCCGGGCGCTCCATCGACCTCTATCTGCGCGGCGTTGGGGACAACATCACACCGATCAAGGCTCGCGCCTGACCCCATCCTGTCGTATCAGGCGCCCATGAATTCTCCTCTCAGGATCGGCATCGCCGGCCTCGGCACCGTGGGTGCAGGCGTGGTGAAGCTGCTGGCCGAACATGGCCGGCTTCTCGCGTTGCGTGGCGGACGGCCCCTCAAGGTCGTGGCCGTCAGCGCCCGCAGCAAGTCAAAGAAGCGGGACATCGACCTCACCGGCCTGCGCTGGGAGAAGGATCCGATGGCACTGGCGACAGCGCCCGACATCGATGTCGTGGTGGAGCTGATCGGCGGCTCGGGCGGCGTGGCACGCCGGCTGGTCCAGAAGGCGCTGGCCTCGGGCAAGCACGTCGTGACCGCCAACAAGGCCCTGCTGGCGCTGCACGGCGCGGAGCTCGCCGCGGCGGCCGAGAAGAAGCAGCGCATCCTCGCCTTCGAGGCGGCGGTGGCCGGCGGCATCCCGATCATCAAGGCGCTGCGCGAAGGCCTTGTCGGTAATCGCGTGAAGCGGCTCTACGGCATCCTCAACGGCACCTGCAATTATATCCTCACGACCATGCGCGAGACCGGCCGCGACTTCGATGTCGTGCTGGCCGAGGCGCAGGCGGCGGGATACGCCGAGGCCGATCCCACGTTCGACGTCGACGGCATTGATGCCGCGCACAAGCTTGCGGTGCTGACCGGCGCGGCGTTCGGCACCCGGGTCGATTTCGCGGGCGTGCATGTCGAAGGCATCCGCCGCGTGACCTCGATGGACATCCAGTTCGCCCAGGAACTCGGTTACCGCATCAAGTTGCTGGGCCTGGCGCGCGAGACGCGCCATGGCATCGAGCAGCGCGTGCACCCCTGCATGGTGTCGCTCGACACGCCGATCGCCCACATCGAGGGCGTGTTCAATGCTGTCGTCGTCGAGGGCGATTTCGTCGGCACGACGATGTTCCAGGGCCGTGGCGCGGGACAGGGGCCGACCGCCTCGGCCGTCGTGGCCGACCTGGTCGATGTAGCGCGCGGACGGCACATGCCGGCCTTCGTGGTGCCGGCCGACAAGCTTGCGACCAAGAAGGCCTCGCCGATGGATTGCCATGTCGGCGCCTACTACATCCGCCTGATGGTGCAGGACCGGCCGGGCGTGATCGCCGCCGTGTCCGGTGCGCTTGCCAAGGAACGTATCTCTCTCGAATCGATGCTGCAGCGCGGACGCTCGGAGTCGGGCGAGGTGCCGGTGGTGCTGACCACCCACGAGACCGAGGAGGCTGCGATGCGGCGCGCCCTGGCGCGTATCGCCAGGCTCGGCGCCGTCGCCGAGGAGCCGTGCGTAATTAGGATCGAAGCGTTCTAGAGGGTGCCGGGAGGCGCCACGGAGGGAATGATGGCCGACAAGCAAGAACACACCGGTAAGATGGACCGCAACCTCGCCCTGGAAGCGGTGCGGGTGACCGAGGCGGCGGCGCTCGCGGCCTCGAAACTGATGGGGCGTGGCGACGAGAAGATGGCCGACCAGGCCGCCGTCGACGCGATGCGCACCTCGCTCAATTCGCTGAATATCGAAGGCACCGTCGTGATCGGCGAGGGCGAGCGCGACGAGGCGCCGATGCTCTATATCGGCGAGAAGGTCGGCATGGGCGGCGGCCCGAAGATCGACATCGCCCTCGATCCGCTGGAAGGCACCACCATCACCGCCAAAGGCCTGCCCAATTCGCTCGCCGTCATGGCGATGGCCGAGCATGGCGGCTTCCTCAACGCGCCCGACGTCTACATGGACAAGATCGCCGTCGGCGGCGGCCTCCCTGAGGGCATCGTCGATCTCGACAAGAGCGTGGCGCAGAACCTCACCGACCTCGCCAAGGCCAAGCAGGTCGACGTCAACGACCTCGTGGTCTGCATCCTCGACCGCCCGCGCCATTCCGAACTGATCGCCAGGGTCCGCGAGGCGGGCGCCCGCATCATGCTGATCGGTGACGGCGACGTCTCGGGCGTGATCGCCACTTCGACCGGCGATTCCGGCATCGACATCTACATGGGCTCGGGCGGCGCGCCGGAAGGCGTGCTGGCGGCGGCGGCGTTGCGCGCCATCGGCGGTCAGATCCAGGGCCGGCTGCTGTTCCGCAACGACGACGAGAAGGCCCGCGCCAAGAAGTGGGGCATCACCGACCTCAACCGCAAGTACTCGATGACCGACATGGCCAAGGGCGACGTGATGTTCGCGGCCACGGGCGTCACCTCGGGCTCGATGCTGAAGGGCGTGCGCCGCTTCCACAACGGCGCGGAGACGCACTCGATCGTCATGCGTTCCAAGACCGGCACGGTGCGCTGGGTTTCGGCGCATCACAATTTCTCGATCAAGACCGGCCTGCCGAGCTGGGCGTAAGCCCGGCTCCGTCGGCCGACGGCCGGCGCGTGTCCACCGCGCCCTGGGTTAAGGTGGCCGCATGTCCGACGTTTCAAAGATCGAGCGCCCGGCCTTTCTGGGCGTCGAGCGTTCGCTGACGGGAAAGCGCTGGGCCACGCGGCTCGGCGACGAGCGTCAGGCGCTGGCCATCGCACAGCGCCACGGGCTGCCCGACGCGATCTGCCGGCTGCTGGCGGCGCGTGACGTCGGCCTCGACGCGGTCGGCGATTTTCTCGAGCCGACGCTCCGCAAATTCCTGCCCGATCCGTCACATCTCAAGGACATGGATGCCGCCGTCGACCGTCTGGTGCACGCCGTGCGGACGGGCGAGCGCATCGTCGTGTTCGGCGATTACGACGTCGACGGCGCCACCTCGTCGGCGCTCCTGCTGCGGTTCTTCCGCGCCGTCGGCGGCGATATCGGCGTCTACATCCCGGACCGCCGCAAGGAAGGCTACGGTCCAAATGCACCGGCGCTGCTGAAGATCCGGGAGGAGGGCGCCCGGGTCGTCGTCACGGTCGATTGCGGCATCACCGCCTTCGAGCCGCTGGCCGAAGCGAAGCGCGCCGGCCTCGACCTGATCGTGATCGACCACCACATGGCCGAGATCGCGCTGCCCGAGGCGGTGGCCGTGGTCGACCCCAACCGGCTGGACGACGAGAGCCCGCATAAGCATCTCGCCGCCGTCGGCGTCGCGTTTCTCCTCGCCGTCGGTGTCAACCGCGCGCTGCGCGAGGCCGGCTGGTACGGCGCGTCGCGGCCGGAGCCCGACCTGCGGCAATGGCTCGATCTCGTGGCGCTGGGCACGGTCTGCGACGTCGTCCCCTTGCTGGGCGTCAATCGAGCTCTGGTGAAGGCCGGGCTCCAGGTGATGGCGCAGCGTCGCAATGCCGGGCTGACGGCGCTCGCCGACGTGGCGCGTCTCAAGGAGGCTCCCGAGGCCTATCACCTGGGGTTCCTGCTGGGACCGCGGGTCAATGCCGGTGGCCGCGTTGGCCAGGCCGATCTCGGTGCGCGCCTGCTCTCCAGCGACGACCCGCACGAGGTCGGCGCGCTGGCCGTCCGGCTCGACGAGTTCAACGCCGAGCGCCGCGCCATCGAACGCGAGGTCCTCGACCAGGCGATCACGCGGATCGAAGGCCTGTACGGGCCGGACGCCAGGAACCTGCCGTCGGCGCTGCTGGTCGAGAGCGAGGGCTGGCATGTCGGCGTGATCGGCATCGTGGCCAGCCGCCTGGTCGAGCGCTACGCGCGGCCGGTCTTCGTCATCGGCATGGACGGTGCGCTGGGCAAGGGGTCGGGCCGGTCGGTGCGCGGCGTCGATCTGGGCGCGGCCGTGATCGCAGCGCGACAGGCCGGGTTGCTGGTCAATGGCGGCGGCCACGCCATGGCAGCCGGCCTCACCGTGGCGCGCGATTCGCTGCCTGAGCTGACGCGCTTCCTCGACGAGCGGATTGCGCCCCAGTTGGGTGCCGCGCCGCCGGTCCGCGAACTGGGGATCGACGCCGCCCTGGCGCCGGCCGCCGCCACCGCGGAGCTGGTGTCGATGATCGAGCGTGCCGGGCCCTTCGGGGCGGGCAATGCGCAGCCCCGCTTCGCCCTCACCGGCGTCCGCGTGAGCTTTGCCAAGACGGTGGGCGAGGGCCATGTCCGCTGCACCCTGGTGGGGACCGAGCGCGGGCGGGTCGAGGCCATTGCCTTCCGGGCCGACCAGAGCGCCCTGGGACCCGCTCTGATGGATTCCGCGCGGCCCGTGCTGCATGTCGCCGGATCGCTCAAAATCGACCGTTTCGGCGGCCGCGAGACGGTTCGCCTGCAGATCGACGACGCCGCCACGACTGCGGGCTCTGTGCTCGCTTGATTTCCGGCGTCCAAGCCGTTATCTCAGCCGCTCTTCGGCTTCGTTCCCTTCGTCTAGAGGCCTAGGACACTGCCCTTTCACGGCGGCGACACGGGTTCGAATCCCGTAGGGAACGCCAATCCGAAGTTCAGTCGCGCAACGCGGCTCTCGTGTAGCGGGCGATCATGCGTTGTTCGTCGGTCGGCACGACCCAGGCCGACACGGTCGATCCTTCGGCACTGATGCGACCCAGGCCGCCCGCGTTGAGGGCGGGATCGAGCGTCAGTCCCAGCCAGCCGCAACCGGCGGCGATCTCGGCGCGCGTCGCCGGGTCGTGCTCGCCGATGCCGGCGGTGAAGACGATGCCGTCGACGCCGCCCATCGCGGCCGCCAACGATCCGATCTCGCGGACGATGCGGTAGACGAACAGGTCTATGGCTTCGCGGGCCTCCGGCGCGGCCGAGGCGCGCAGCGTGCGCATGTCGGACGAGATGCCCGAGACGCCCAGCAGGCCGGACTGCCGGTAGAGCAGATCCTCGATGGCCCTGGCGTCGTAGCCGCGCTCCTCCAGCAGGTACAGGAGTACGCCCGGATCGAGCGCGCCGGTACGGGTCCCCATCATCAGCCCGTCGACCGCCGTGAAGCCCATGGTGCTGGCGACGCTTCGTCCGTTCCGGACGGCGCACAGGCTGGCGCCGTTGCCGAGATGGGCGACGATCAGCCGGGATGCGGCCAGTGCGGGTTCGGTCTCCCGCAGGCGGCCCACGACATAGTCGTAGGACAGGCCGTGGAACCCGTAGCGTTTGACACCCTCGGCGGTCAGCGCGCGCGGCAGGGCGAATTGCTGGGCCAGCGCCGGCTGGCTGCGATGGAAGGCGGTGTCGAAGCAGGCGATCTGCGGCAGCTGCGGGGCGGCGTCCAGGATCGCCGCGATCGGCGCGAGATTGTGCGGCTGGTGCAGGGGTGCGAGCGGCACGAGCTTCGCCAGTTCCGTCAGCACGGGTGCATCGACGCGGGTCGGCGCGGCATAGGCGGTGCCGCCGTGTACGACCCTATGGCCGAACGCCAGCACCGGCCGGCCTGCCAGCAGGTCGCGTCCCGTCGACATGATCTCGGCGGTGGCCGCGCGATGATCGAGCCTGCTGTCCGGCCAGTCCCGCGCGGCGACGACGGTGCTGTCCGCCGTGTGCATCCGCAGGCGAGGGCCGGTGCCGAGGCCCTCGACCTGGCCGTGGAAGAGTTCCGTGCCGTCGTCGTGGGCGTCGTAGATGGCGAACTTGATGCTCGAGGAGCCGGCGTTGAGCACGGCAATGCATCCGGTCTTGTCCATGTCCTGTCTCTCTCGCTCAGGCAACGATGTTTGCGCCGCCGTCGACATAGACCGTGCCGCCGGTCACGCGGTGCGCGAAGGGCGTGGCGAGATAGGCGCAGGTGTAGCCCACGTCCATGATGTCCACGAGCTCGCCCAGCGGCGCCTTGCGGGCCGCTTCGTTGAGCAGCAGCTCGAAGTCCTTGAGGCCCGAGGCGGCACGGGTCTTCAGCGGCCCGGGCGAGATCGCGTGGACGCGGATGTGCCGCGGGCCCAGCTCGTAGGCGAGATAGCGGCAGGAGGCTTCGAGCGCGGCCTTCACGGGACCCATCACGTTGTAGTTCGGCACGACGCGGTTGGCGCCGTAGTAGCTCATCGCGAACATCGTGCCGCCGTCCTTCATCAGCGGGACGGCCAGCCGCGCCATGCGGATGAATGAGTGGCAGGAGATGTCCATCGCCCTGGCGAAGCCCTCCGCCGAGCAGTCGAGCAGGCCGCCCTGCAGGTCGTCCATCGGGGCGAAGGCGATCGAATGGACGAGGATGTCGAGGCGGCCCCATTTCCGCTCGATCTGCTCGAACACGGCTTCGAGCTGGCCGGGTTCGGCGACGTTCAGCGCGGCCGTGATCGGCGCCTCGAGTTCGCGGGCGAGGGGCTCGACATGGGGACGTGCCTTCTCATTGAGCCAGGTGACGGCGATGTCGGCGCCGGCTTCGCGGAAGGCCCTGGCGCAGCCGTAGGCGATGGACTGGTCGTTGGCGATGCCGACGACCAGCGCCTTCTTGCCGGCGAGCACGGGGCGGATCGGTTCGTTCATGTTTCCTCAGGGGATTGCGGTTGCCGCGTTCGCTCGCCGCGCCGCCGCGACCAGGCAGGCCACGGCGCAGGAGGCCAGGCGTGTCGGCACCGAGTCGGCCCGGCTCGTCAGGATGATCGGCACGCGAGCGCCGAGGACGATGCCCGCCGCATCGGCGCCGGCCAGGAAGGTGAGGCTCTTGGCCAGCATGTTGCCGGCCTCGAGGTCGGGGACGATCAGCACATCGGCCCGGCCCGCCACCGGCGAGACGATGTTCTTGATGGCGGCGGCCTCGACGTTGATTGCATTATCGAGCGCGAGCGGCCCGTCGAGGATTCCCCCCTTGATCTGGCCACGCTCCGCCATCTTGCACAGTGCCGCGGCGTCGATCGTCGAGGCGACCTTCGCGTTGACCGTCTCCATCGCGCTCAGGATCGCGACCCGCGGTTCGGCGATGTCGAGTGCCTGGGCAAGGTCGATGGCGTTCTGGACGATGTCGACCTTGTCATCGAGCGTCGGCGCGATGTTCACGGCGGCGTCGGAGATGATGAGCGCCTGGTCGTGGCCGGGAACATCCATGACGAAGCAGTGGCTGATGCGGCGGGCGGTCCGGATCCCGTCCGTCCGCGAGACCACGGCGCCCATCAACTCGTCGGTATGCAGGCTGCCCTTCATGAGCGCCTCGGCGCGCCCGCATCGTACGAGCTCGACCGCCTTGGCGGCCGAATCGTGACTGTGCTTCGAGTTCACGATCTCGAACGCGCCGATATCGAGGGAAGCCGTGTGTGCGACATCGAGGATGCGCGCGGACGGTCCGACGAGAATGGGGTTCAGGAGACCACTGCTTGCGGCCAGTACGGCGCTCTCGAGGGAAACCGCATCGCAGGGATGGACGATGGCGGTGACCATCGGCGGATGCTGGCGCGCAGCGGCAATAAGCCGGTCGTACTTTTCATGCGGCTGCGACGTCGGGTTACTCACGTCAAATCCTCTCTTCAGGTCAGCGCGAAGGCCTGGTCGCTGCGAAAAGCTGGCGTAGCCGGGCGATGCGTTCGGTCCCTTCTGGGGGAAGGTCACCAGACGCCCCGAGCACCTGCTCGACGACCTGCCATCCCTGCGACCGTTGTTCCGGATCGTCGGGTAACAGAAGCGGCAGGGCCCGAACCGCTCGCTCCTCGTCGAGATGCAACAGCAGGTATTGTTCACGAAACAGCGCCTTCAATTCGCCGAAGCTCAGGCGCCGGTTCGTGGGCTGCATCCGACGCACGGCCTGCAGCACCGCGAAGCCACGCTCGTCGGCGCTTCTTTGCGGTCGGCGCACGTACATTATGGAACGGATGACGGCCTCGACCAGCCCACCGACCTCGAACTTCTTGTCGAGCTCCGCCCGCCAGGCCACGGCAATGGCTTCCCGGGCGGGGTCTGGATGCCGTGGCGCCGGTGCTTCTTCGGCCGCGAGCCCCACCATCGCCTGGAGGGCGGGCGAGCCGTAGGTCCCGAGGAACATCGCCTCCGTCATGGCATCGCGGGCCAGGCGGTAGCTCTCCCAGCAGGTGGAGATCCAGGTCGAGGCGACCTTTTCCATCGTGAGCAGGGGATTGTCGGGCGAGACGGGCCTGCGGTCGGCGCGGATGGAATCGGCCAGCGGCTTGACCGATGCCATGAAGGGATTGCGATCGGAGAAGGCGGCGAACCGCATCCGGTGCGGATGGGTCTCGGCCAGCAGCTCGGCCGCCGGCGCGCTGACCATCGCCCGGACGGCTGGCTGGGCGAACGTCCGGTAGAGTCCGGTGTTGATCTCTGAAACGCGCGCTGCAGTGGCGAACCGGCGGTCGTCGGCTTCGCTGTTCGCGCCGAGGGCGCGGATGTCGTCGAGCGTGCGCGCTTCCAGCCGGAACAGGTACTTGCCGCTGATCAGACCGGGATTGGCGGTCGTGTCGTCGATCTCGGTGATGACGGCCTCGTACAGGCCGGGCGGCAGCAGGTCGATCATCTCCATGCAGGAGGCGAACTCGGCATGCTCTTTGGTCGCCACCTTGCTCGACACGAAAATGCCGAGATGGCCGATGGTCTGGTGCAGCGTGTAGACGATGGTCTGGCCGTTGACGACGATCACGTCCTCGTGATCGTACAGGTCGGTGACCCAGCCCAACGCCTGCTGCGGCGGCGTGATGTTGTCTCCCCACGAGCACAGAACGATGATCGGCGAGCGGATGTTGCGCAGGTCGACCCGGGTTCCGTCGGCCGTGAGGATCTCTCCCGAGGTGAGTTTGTTGCCGACGAAGAGATTGTCGGCGATCCATTGCATCTCGACGGCGTTCAGCGTCACGGGGTTTCCCCACCAGGTCTCGAAGTCGAGGAAGCGCGCTGCCTCGGTGTCTGCCTTCGAATAGAGGTTGTAGGGCTTCTCCCAGTTGGTGTTCGCCGGGTTGAGCGATTCGAAGTTGGCGACGAGATTGGCGCCGTCGAACGTGCCGTTGCCGAGATCGCCGGCGAGCGCGGTGAGCCATGTGCCGCCCAGCGTGCCCCCGAGATACCGCATCGGATTGCGGCCCCGGACCCCCGCCCAGTAGGAGAGCGGCGAGCCCGCCAGCAGGATGGGGCCGAACAGATCGGGCCGGATGGCGGCGGTCATCATGATCTGCCAGCCCGCCTGGCAGTTGCCGACCACCACGGGCTTGCTCTCCGCTTCGGGATGGCGCGCGGCGACGGCTTCGAGGAACGCGGCCTCGGCGACGCAGACATCGGCGATCGTCTGCTCCGGCATCGGCTTGGCCAGGAAACCGACGAAGTAGCAGGCATGCCCGGCGGCAAGGGCGACGCCGATTTCGCTCTCCTGCTTCATGCCGCCGATGCCGGGGCCGTGTCCCGCACGCGGGTCGACCACCACATAGGGCGGCTTCGCCGGGTCGATGACCGTGCCCTCGGGAGGAGTCACGCTGACGAGAACATAGTTCACCGGCCGGGACAGGGTGCGCCCGTCGAGGATCACGTCGAAGCCAAAGCCCAGCACGTGTGGCGCATACTCTGCTGCCCGTGTGACGAAGGTGTTACCACGCTCTCGCAGGACATCGAGCGTCAGGATCGACCTCTGCCAGGCGTCGAGCCAGTATTCCCGCAAGATATTGAGATTGGCTGGGGCTGCCATGACAGCGATCTCCAGGTTCCGGGAGGTCCGTCCTTGATCCGCCTTATGGTGCAGCGCGTCATTGACCTTAATCAAGTGAACAGGGGATGACGCCCGGACTCGAAGGGGAGCCCTTGCCGGTCGTGGGGCCGATTTGACTTTAGTCAAGACGAAGCCCGCCGAGTGGCTTCACATTGGGCTGGCTGACGGGGGAGACATCATGATGCATTCGATCGTTCTGTTCATCGCCTTGGCAGGCATGACCGGCGGCTGCGAGGACTGAACCGGAGAAGAGCCATGAAGACGGTACGCCGCGTGCTGGCCGAGGCTCCGCTGTCCTGGCTGCTGCTCGCCGTGCCGATCGCCGCCTGGATGCATCATGCACGGCCCGATTCGCCCCTCCTGGTCTTCGTGCTGGCCTGTGTCGCCATCGTGCCCTCGGTCTTCGCCGCCACAGGCTCGGGTGAAATGGCGAGCCGCTCCGTCGCTTTCAGCGTCGTGGTCTCGGCGGTGCTGCTGGTCGTGTATACGCTCAGCCTCCTGTTCCTTCTGCGCACCCATGCCGATCTCTTCCGCGGCGAGGAGCAGGTCGGCGAGGGGGATCCTCACGGAACGGCCTGGCCGGTCTCCCTGACGGTCGGCGTCATGGCCGTCGTCACGCTGCTGATCGTCTGGATGAGCGAGATTCTGGTCGGCACCGTCGAGCATGCCTCCGCGGCCCTGGGCCTCTCCCAACTGTTCGTCGGCGTCGAGGTATTCCTGGTCCTGGCCGCCACCTTCGTTGCCTCGATCCTGCTCCTCGACGGTAAGTCCACCTGGTTCACCGGTGTTCAGCTCATTGCCGTCTGTCTGGTGATGGCGATCACCGTGTTCGCGATCCCGGCGTAGTCGGCCAATGCTGCTGCAGTTCGTCGGAGCGGCTGCCTGCATCTGTAGTATTGCGCTTCATGCCCTGGTCATGCTGGTCGTGGTGCGCGTGGCGCGGGGCGCAGCGGCCAGTGCCCGGCTGGGGCCGTCGCTTCTGCTGATCACGATCATGGTGGCGACGGTCTCGGTCCTGATGATGGCACGGCCTCGAGCTCCGCCTCGCGACTCAGCCCGCTGAGTTCAGACGGGCCGGGCGTTGCAGACTATGCAGCGCCCGGCATATTGTTGAGCCGCTGTACAACGGCGTTGCCTCGATTGACCAAAATCAAAGGGTGGGCAGGTGATCGAGGGTAGCGTGCCCACTCATGCCCACCGAGGTGCACATGCCAAAGAAGAGAGGTCACGGCGCCGGTTCAGAAAAGCTCAAGCGCAAGATCTACGAGAAGGAACTGCGCGACCTGCAGGTCGAACTCTGCCGTCTCCAGGAATGGATGAAAGTCTCCGGTGAGCGCGTGGTCATCGTGCTGGAGGGCCGCGATGCGGCGGGCAAGGGGGGCACGATCAAGGCCCTGACCGAGCGCGTCAGCCCCCGCGTGTTCCGCGTCGTCGCGCTGCCGGCGCCGTCCGACCGCGACAAGACCCAGATGTACAGTCAGCGCTACGTCGAGAGATTTCCGGCCGGTGGCGAGATCGTGATCTTCGATCGCAGCTGGTACAACCGTGCCGGCGTCGAGTACGTGATGGGCTTCTGCACCCCCGAACAGCATCAACGCTTTCTCGAGATGTGCCCGCTCTTCGAAAAATACGTCATCGAGGGGGGCCTGCGGCTCATCAAGATCTGGCTCGAGGTCGGGCAGGAGGAGCAGGACCGGCGCTTCAAGGCGCGAATAGAAGATCCCGTGCGACAGTGGAAGCTGAGCCCGATGGACATAGAGTCCTACTCGCGCTGGTACGACTACTCCAGGGCGCGTGACCTGATGTTCCAGCACACGGACACCCAACACGCGCCCTGGCACATCGTCCGTTCCGACGACAAGAAGCGCGCCCGGCTGAACGTGATCGCGCATATCCTGTCGCAGATCCCCTACAAGAAGGTGGATCGCGCCAAGGTGAAGCTGCCGTCGCGTTCCAACAAACGTGCGTACGACGACCAGTCTTCGATCGTCGATCGCCGCTACGTCGCGGAGAAATTCTAGGCGCGACGCCTTTTGTCCCCATTCAAGGAGAGAAGAATGTCCAAGCTGATGAGCGTCAAGGAACTGCACATGAAGATGGCCGAGGCGGAGGGGGCCAAGGCATCGGCCGCGCTGAAGGCGCACGAGGCGGCGGAGGCGGAGAAGAAGGCTTTCATGGATCATCTTCTTGCGCCGTCGGGTCTGACCGACGAGCAGGCGGCCCAGAAGGTCTCGATCATCATCGAGCGCGCCCTGGCGAACGGCCTGACATCGGTCCAGGTGCTCCGCTTTCCCAACCACATCTGCACCGACGGCGGTCGGGCAATCAATCAGGTCGAGGAGGGATGGGAGACGACTCTCACCGGCCTTCCCAAGGAGATCTACGACTATTGGAAGCGCCGGCTGCGCCCGCTCGGCTACCACATCCGCTATCACATCGTCGACTATCCGGGCGGCATGCCGGGCGATGTCGCGATCACCCTGAGCTGGGGCTGAACCTGCCAGTCCAGGGGATCGGCGGGAAGTCGCGCGGAGTCTTCATGGCGGATCGACGCGAGGCGCTGTCTCATTTACGGTCTGAAGGATGGATGCCGGTCCCTAAGGCATCCCAAGTCGTTCCGTCTTTCCAGTGAAAACCAGCCGCGCCAATGTCCAGGTCCTGCCAGTGCCGCGATAACCGATCCGTGCAGGGGCGGACATGACGGGCATCCTTCACAATCGCTGGGCCCAGCTTCTGGCCGGCATCGTCTGCATGATGATGATCTCCAGCCTGCAGCATGGCTGGACGCTGTTCGTGCATCCGATCAACGCGAAGTACGAGTGGGGACGCGCCGCGATTCAGATCGCGTTCACGATCTTCATCCTGAGCGAGACCTGGCTGGTGCCGTTCGAGGGCTGGTTCGTCGACAAGTTCGGCCCAAAGCCGGTCGCGCTCGCGGGGGGTGCCCTGATCGCGATCGCCTGGAGCCTCAACTCGGTCGCCGATTCGCTGCCGCTGCTCTACCTCGGGGCGGCGTTGGGCGGTATCGGTGCGGGCTGCGTTTATGGCTCCTGCATCGGCAACGCGCTCAAATGGTTTCCCGACCGCCGCGGGCTGGCGACTGGTCTGACGGTCGCGGGCTACGGAATCGGCTCGGCGCTCACCATCATCCCGATCCACCACACGATCGCCCATCACGGCTACGAGGCCGCGTTCCTCTGGTTCGGCCTCGGGCAGGGCGTTCTGGTTTGCCTCGCGGCCCTGGCGCTGCGCAAGCCGGAGGCCGAAACGCTGGCGATTCCGGAGCGCTTGCCGCATGCGCTGCATGACCACACGCCGGGCGAGGTGCTGCGCTCGCCGCTCTTCTGGGTGCTCTTCGTGATGTCGCTGCTGGTGACGGCGGCAGGGCTCACCTTCACGGCCAACCTTGCCGGTATCGCGCGCAATTTCGGGGTGGCCGACGTGCCGGTCAGCATGCTGGGCCTGACCCTGCCGGCCCTGACCTTCGCCCTGACCTTCGACCGGATCACCAACGGCATCGCACGGCCGCTCTGCGGCTGGCTCTCCGATTACATCGGCCGCGAGAACACCATGTTCTTTGCCTTCACCCTGGGCGCGCTCAGCATCCTGGCCTTTGCGCGATGGGGCGACGAGCCGGTGATGTTCGTGCTGCTGGTCAGCCTGGTCTTCTTCGCCTGGGGCGAGGTTGCCAGCCTGTTTCCTGCGACCTGTACCGACTATTTCGGCTCGGGCTATGCCACCACCAATGCCGGCATGCTGCATACGTCGAAGGGCTTCGCCGCCATGCTGGTGCCGCTGGCGGATCCGCTGGTCCGGGCGACCGGCGACTGGCAGATCGTCTTCGCGCTGGCCGTCGGCGCCAACGCCGTCGCGGCGGTGCTGGGCATCGCCGTCCTGCGGCCGATGCGGTCGGCGTGGCTGCGGCGCGAGTAGCGCCTACTCGGCCTTCAACAGACCGCTCTTCTGCAGCTCCTCGATCGCGGCATCTTCGTTCTGCAGGAAGAGGGTGAGCTGCTGCGGGGTGAGCGCCTCGGTCTCGGCACCGAGACCGTTCAACTTCTCCTTCACGGAGGGGTCGGCGAGAGCCTTCGCCACCGCCTTGTTGAGCTTCGTCACGATCTCGGGCGGCGTGCCCGCCGGCGCCATCAGGACGATCGGCGTAGTGCTCGCGAAATCCTTGACGCCCATTTCCTGCAACGTCGGAACGTCGGGAAGCTGGCCGGCGCGGCGCGCCGTCGTCACGACGATGGCGCGCAGGCGCCCGCCACGGATGTGCCCGATCGAAGCCGGCACCTGGTCGATCACCGCATCGATCTGACCGGCCAGGAGATCGTTCAGCGCCAATCCGTTGCTCTTGTAGGGGATGATGTTGAAGCGCACGTCGAGCGCCTTCTGCAGCTGCAGCAGGGCGAGATGATTGGTGCTGCCGTTGCCGGGATGCCCGATCGTGAGCTTGCCCGGGTTCGCGCGCAGCCAGGCGAGCATGGCCGGCCAGTCCTTGATCGGACTGTTGGCATTGACCACGATGTCCATGGGCGAGGTACTGAGCAGCGCCACCGGCGAGAAGCTCGCCAGCGTGTAGGGCGGCTTGCCGCCGGTCATGCGCGGGCTCACGAGGAACGTGCCGGTGGAGCCCAGGACGAGCGAGTAGCCGTCCGGCGGTGACTTCGCGACGGCCTCGGCACCGATCGCCCCGCCTGCGCCGCCGCGATTCTCGACGATCACCTGCTGGCCCAGCGGCTTGGCCAAGGCCTCGGCGAAGAGGCGGCCCGTGAGGTCGGCATTGCCGCCGGGCGCAAATGGCACGACGAGACGGATGGGCTTGTCGGGATAGCCGGCCTGTGAGAAGGCGCCACCGGCCGGCAGGGCCGCCAGCAGGGCTGCGATCGTGGTGCGTCGCGTCAACGACTTCATTTCCTGAAACCTCCCGTCACCGTCTATTGTTGCCGCATGATAACCGAGGGCAGGCTGGGCGCACGCGCCGTCATCGTGGGAGCGGGCATTGCCGGGCTCGCGGCCGCGGCCTCGCTCGCACCGTTCTTCGAAACGGTCGAGCTCCTCGACAAGGACGAATTGCCCGACACGCCGCGCTCGCGAAAGGGTGTTCCGCAGGATCTGCAGGTCCACATCCTCCTGAAGGGCGGCGAACTGGCACTCGAGAGCCTGATCCCCGGCACACGGGCGGCGCTCCTGGCCGCCGGAGCGACCGAGGTACACCAGACCGAGGATGCCTCGATCTGGGAGCGGGATGCCTGGCAGGCGACCCGCGACCTCGGTTACAGCCAGCTCATGATGAGCCGGCCGGCCTTCGAACACTTGCAGCGACGGCAAGTGCTGCAGCTCGGCAATGTGGTGATCCGCGATCGGACACCGGTCGAGCGGCTCCCATGTGGCGCCGATCTGACGGTGATCGCGACGGGGCGAGGGGACAAGCTTCTATCGGACGTCAGCGTGCCGGAAACGGTTCTCGGCATCGAGGTGAGCTACAGTTCGGTGCGCTTTGCCAAGCCGCCGACGTTTCGCG
>JBILYJ010000427.1:0-4803 GCA_044377795.1 Reyranella sp.
TTTTGAGCGCTACCTGACCCTGTGGGTCGCCCTGTGCATCGTCGTCGGCATCGCGCTGGGGCATTTCTTCCCGGCCCTCTTCCATGCCGTCGGGGCGGCAGAGGTGGCGCACGTCAACCTGCCGGTCGCGGCGCTGATCTGGCTGATGATCATCCCGATGCTGATCAAGGTCGACTTCGCCGCCATCGCCGAGGTGCGGCGGCACTGGCGCGGCATCGGGGTGACGCTGTTCATCAACTGGGCGGTGAAGCCCTTCTCGATGGCCGCCCTCGGCTGGCTGTTCATCGGATGGCTGTTCAGGCCGTGGCTGCCGGCCGACCAGATCGACAGCTACATCGCCGGCCTCATCCTTCTGGCCGCGGCGCCCTGCACCGCGATGGTGTTCGTGTGGAGCAACCTCTGCGACGGCGAGCCCGACTTCACGCTCACGCAGGTCGCGTTGAACGACGCGATCATGCTCTTTGCCTTCGCCCCCATCGTCGGGCTGCTGCTCGGCCTCTCGGCAATCACCGTGCCGTGGCAGACGCTGCTGCTCTCGGTCGCCCTCTACATCCTCGTGCCGGTCGTGCTGGCGCAACTGGTGCGCCGGGCGGCTCTTGCACGCGGCGGCCCGCAAGCTCTTGCCGGTCTGCTGGCGCGCCTGCAGCCGCTGTCGCTGGTCGCCCTGCTGGCGACGCTCGTCCTGCTGTTCGGCTTCCAGGGCGAGCAGATCATCGCGCAGCCGCTGATCATCGCGCTGCTGGCCGTGCCGATCCTGATCCAGGTCTACTTCAACTCGGGCCTCGCCTATCTGCTGAACCGGTCGGCCGGCGAGCAGCATTGCGTGGCCGCCCCCTCGGCGCTGATCGGCGCCAGCAACTTCTTCGAGCTGGCGGTCGCGGCGGCCATCGGCATCTTCGGCTTCTCGTCGGGCGCCGCACTGGCCACCGTGGTCGGCGTCCTCATCGAAGTGCCGGTCATGCTGTCGGTGGTGAAGATCGTGAATGCGAGCAAGGGCTGGTACGAACGCGGCCAGGCCGTCTCCCGCGGCGGCGGCTCTCCGTCCTGACAAACCACTGGGTTGCCGGCCGACTTTGCCTCTTCCCGTCGTGGCGATAGCATGGTTCTGTTCATGACCACCGTAGGGAAGTCTTTCGCCGGCATGCTTCGTGGTTTCTGCTTTTCCTAGGTGCTTGCGCCCCGCGACCCTTGCGATCGCCCTGCTTCTGCTGCTGGGTCTTCTGCCTGCACAGGCCCAGAACGCGCAGACGCCAGGCGGCGTCTTCCGGTACAAATGGTCGGGGCCCATTCCCCCGGGTGCCATCACGACGACGGATGTCCAGAACGCCCTCGTCTGGACACGCCATTTCGGTGCCATGGTGGATGGCGATGCTGGTCCCTACACCAGGCGGACCATCTCGGGATGGCAGACCTCGAAGGGCCTTCAGGCCACCGGAACGCTGACCGCCTCACAGACAATGGATCTGGTCACGGAAGGCCTGAAAGCTCAGGACTCCCATGGCTGGGCCTTGCTGGTCGACGACGCCATTGGCTTCTCGGTCGGCATTCCGACGAAGTTTTCCACCCCGCGGCCGCCCACCCAGTCCCGCGGCGATTGGTGGTACGAGGCGTCAGGCGCCTTCGGCCATACCGTGACGGTCACCCCCCGCAAGGCGGCATGCGCGTCGATGGACGACATGTTCAACGCCCTGCTGTCCAGTCCGGCACCCGACCGCGAGGTCACCTTCCAGGCACGCAAGGATGACTGGTTCGTGGTCGCCGGCCGGCGCGGCGAGCACCGCTTCTACACCCGCGCCCAGTGCCGCGATCAGGCAATCGTCAGGGTCATCCTGAGTGTGCATGCCTCGCAAGCCGAGGCGCTTGGCTTCATGTTCGTGGCCGTTGCCAACAGCCTTTCCCTGAAGCCGACCCTCAATGGCCAGGCACAGCCATCGCCCCGCATCGTCTTCCCGCCGCCTCCTCCCGGCTACGCCGCATCGTCGACCGGACCGTCCCCACCGCCGCCGTTGACGCCGCAGGTCCCGGAGCCCGAGCCGGCGCCGACGCGCACGCCGACCGTTGCGGTCGACAAGGCCGGCAAGACGGCCGCGATCCGACTGACCTTGTTCGACGGGACCGAATTGAAGCCCCGCGAAGTCTTCGAGCGCGCATCCGAGACGGTGTACGTCGTGCGCACCGGGCAGAAACAGGGCTCAGCCGTGGCCATCAGCGACCGGGAGCTGGTGACGAACTGTCATGTTCTGGACTCCAACGTGCGCGCGATCGTGGAGCGTGACGGCCGAAAGCAGAACGCCTCGCTCACGTCGGCGAACCCGAAGGCCGATCGCTGCATCCTCACCAGCGACTCTCCGCTTCGCAAATGGGTCCGGGTTCGTCCCTATGCGGAGGTCAAGGTCGGGGAGAGAGCCTTTTCCATCGGCGCGCCCCAGGGGCTGGAACAGACAATTGCCGAAGGCATCGTCTCGGCCAAACGGGTGATCGACGGCGAACGCCTGCTGCAGACCTCCGCCCCCATCTCGCGCGGTTCCTCCGGCGGCGGCCTGTTCGATGCGCAGGGCCAGCTCATGGGGGTCACGACCTGGATGCGCAAGGATGCGCAGAACCTGAACTTCGCAATCTCGGCCGAGGAATTCGCCAAGTAGGCGATGCCTCTAGCGCCCCTGCAACGCCGCGGCGGTCTTCTCCTCGTTTTCGACATAGCCCCGGATCGCATCGTCTCCGCTCAGCGCGCGATCGGGTTCGCGGCCGTCGCCGTGCGCGATGAGCTGCAGGCAGAACCAGCCGAGTCCGGCCTTGGCCGGGACGATGCGCTCCTCGTAGGCTTCGGCACGGTCCGTCTCACCATTCAAAAGCCGGTTCGGCAGGTCGGTGTCGACGCACATCGGCCGGCCCAGCCCGATCATGTCGCACGCCCCCTCTTCCAGCGCCGCCTCCATTGCGGCGAGCGTGCGGAAGCCGCCGGTGAGCATGACCGGCACCGTCGCCGCCTGCTTGATCAGCCGGGCGTAGTCGAGGAAATAGGCCTCCCGGCGCACCGTGCTATCCTTCGCCCCGCTGCCCATCATCGCGGGCTTCTCGTAGTTGCCGCCCGAGATCTCGATCAGGTCGACCGAGGCCTCGCCCAGCCACTTCACCACCATCAGGCACTCCTCGTTGGAGAAGCCGCCCTGCTGGAAGTCCGAGGAGTTGAGCTTCACGGAGATGCAGAAGTCCGGCGCCGTCGCCGTTCGTACCGCGCGCACCACCTCGAGCAGCAGGGCAGCGCGCGAAGCGATATCGCCGCCCCAGCGATCTTCGCGCCTGTTGACCAGCGGCGTCAGGAACTGGCTGAGCAGGTAGCCGTGCGCGGCATGGACCTGCACGCCGGTAAAGCCTGCCTCGCGCGCGATGCGCGAGGCCTCGGCGAAGCGGCGCGGCACGTCGGCCACCTCGTAGGCCGTCATGGCGCGCGGGTGGGCGAAGGCGCTCTCGGGCAGCGCCAGCGGCACCGCCGAGGGGGCCACGGGGTGCTCGCAGACGCGGCGCGGCGCCTGGCGACCGGGATGGTTGATCTGCATCCAGAGCTGCGTGCCGTTGGCGGTGCCGGCCTGCGCGTAGGCGCGCAACGCGTCGAGCCCGCCATTGCCATCGATCACCACGTTGCCCGGCCGTTCGAGATAGCGCCGGTCGATCTGCACGTTGCCGGTGACGACCACGGCCGCTCCTCCCGCCGCCCATCGTCCATAGAGCCGGACGTGGCGCTCGGTGGCGCGGTTCATCGCATCGGCCAGCCCCTCGGTGAGCGGCGCCTTGCCGATGCGGTTCTTGAGGACGATGCCGTTGGGCAAGGTAAACGGGCGGGCAATGTGGAGCGGATTGGAAGAGGACATGGCAGCGACTTTGCCAAACTGGCGCGTCCCTCGCGAGCCTGTTGCAGCGCGAATGGACAAGTTTCTTCGGATCGTTGGTGAAGCGTAAGATGTCACTGGCTGCGCCCAACCGGCGCGATCCTTGATCGAAATCAAGGCGTAGACCTGGCCTGGGTACTAGAAGGTCGTTTTACAACGTACGGTCAACATGACGGCCAAAGCCGCGCTCGGCTCCCTATGGAATTGGCGATGGCGGCTCCTGGCCGGCGTTGGCGTGATCGCCGTGCTTGCCACTCTCGGTCCGAGCCTGTTGCTCGGTCCCGTGGTCGCGGTCGAAGCGGCAACCCGTCGCGACATCGTCCAGACCGTGGTCGCGGTCGGACATGTCGAATCCCGGTATCGCGTCGACATCGGGGCCCAGCTGACCGGCGTGGTCGCCAGCGTTCCCGTCGAGGAAGGCCAGGCCGTCAAGGAGGGCGACCTGCTGATCCTCCTGGACGACAAGGATCTTCACGCGGTCGTCGATCAGGCAGAAGGCGCGCTGTCCTCCGCGCAGGCGCGCTTCCGGCAGATCGAGCAAAGCACTCTGCCGACCGCGCAGGAGGCGCTCGGCCAGGCAGAAGCCAACCTGCTCAACGCCCAGAAGACCTTCGACCGCACAAAGAAGCTTCAGGCGGGCCACTTCGCCACGACCTCCCAGCTCGACACCGATCAGCGCGATCTCGACGTCGCGAAAACCCGCGTCCGCGCGGCCCGGCTGGTGGTTGCGATCAACCAGCCCGGGGGCACGGAATACCAGTTCGCCCAGAACGAGGTGGCACGGGCCGCGGCGAACCTGCGTTCCGCCCAGGTGCGGCTGTCCTATGCGCGGATCCTGGCCCCCCGCGACGGCACCCTGATCTTCCGTGACGTGGAGCGCGGCGACCTCGTCCAGCCCGGACACATACTGATGAAC
>JBILYJ010000428.1:0-4783 GCA_044377795.1 Reyranella sp.
GACCAGCAGCACCCGGCCGCCGCGCACGCCACGCCTGTGCAGCAGGTCGACGATCATGCCGCTGAAGAAGTAGCCGGGCACGATGGCGATCGAGAGGGCGAACAGCGCGACGCCGACCGACGGCTCGCCGAGATGGGCCACGTCGCGCAGCCAGCCGGCGGCCCAGAAGCTCGTGTAGCAGACCCAGACACCGAGCGAGAATGTCGGCGCGAGTCCCGCCTTCCAGAAGAGCGGTGTCCGCAGCACGCCCATCAGGCCGCTCAGCTCGTCGGCCAGGCGGCCCTTTCCGCCTCGGTCGTATCGGGGAGCGGCGAGGAGCTGGTAGAGCGCGACGGCGACGGTGATGGCGCCGAGGCCCAGGAAGACCTGCCGCCAGTCGAAGTCGACCAGCAGCCACTGCACCGGACGGGTGGCCATCGCGGCCCCCAGCCCGCCGAACGTCATCATGACGGCGTTGACCAGCGGCAGGCGGGCCATCGGCCAGTAAAGGACGTTGGCCTTGAAGCCGCACATCAGCGCGACGGACAGGCCGAGCCCGATCAGGGCACGGCCGATGCTCAGCGTGACGACGTCCTGGCCGAGCGCAAAGATGACGGCGCCCAGCGCGGTCGCCAGCAGCATGACGGGCGCCACGCGGCGCGGCCCGAACCGGTCGAGCGCGACGCCGGCGGGAAGCTGCGCCACCGTGAAGGCCGCCAGGTACATCGAGGTCACGATGCCGATGGCGGCATCGTCGAGGCCGAGCTCGCTGCGCAGCGCCGGTGCGACCACGGCATTGAGCGAGCGGAAGAGGAAGCTCAGGAAGTAGCCGAGGGCAAACGGCAGGAACGCCGTCAGGACGAGCTTCAAGAGCGGTCGCCAGTCCTTGCGAAGACCGCGCTTGCATGGACGATGCGCTCCTCGCCCACCTTCAGGTAGCAGTTGGCGAAGGCCAGCCGTCCGCCGACCTTGTGCACGTCGACATGGGCCTCGACCCAGTCGCCGACCTTCGCCGACCCCGCGAAGTCGGTCTTCACGCTCGCGGTGACGAGCAGCGGCGAGGGAGTCTGGCTGCGCGTCGTGCGATAGCCCAGCGAGATGTCGCACAGGGTCATGAGGATGCCGCCATGGGCGACGCCGCGGGCGTTGGCATGCTTGGGCTGGATGCGAAGGCCGACGACAAAGGTGCCGTCGCCGTTCTCGCGATAGAAGAACGGCCCGTTATGGTCGAGGAACGGGCTGGTGCGGAACAGCGGCTTGTATCCGGCTGGTGGATCGGAGGCTGGCGGGTTGCTGTCGTTCATGATCAGGCTCCGAGATCGGCGGCGACCGCATGACGCTGCACCGCCGAGACGTCGACCCTGGGTCCGAACCAGGCTTCGAAGCCCGGCCGGCCCTGGTGCAGCAGCATGCCGAGTCCGTCGATGCAACGGTTGCCGCGGGAACGGGCGGCGGCCAGCAGGTAGGTTTCCAACGGCACATAGACGATGTCGTAGACCACTGACTCGTGCGGCAGCTTCGCGAGATCGATGTCGAGTCCCGGCTGGTCCTTCATCCCGAGGGACGTCGTGTTGACGAGCAGGCTCGCGCCCTCCAGCAGCTCCGAACGCTCGTCCCATGAGGCGACCACGATGCGCTGTCCGCCCGGCGGGGTGAGCGCAACCGCCAGATCGACCGCGGTCTCGCGCGTCCGGTTGACGAGCCGCAGCTCGGGCACGCCGACATCCATCAGGCTCGAAACGATCGCGCGGGCGGCTCCGCCGGCCCCCAGCACGACGACCGGGCCGGTGTCCGCCATCCAGTGCGGCGCGTTGTACTTCAGGGCTTCGAGGAAGCCGAACCCGTCGGTGTTGCGGCCCTCCAGCGTGCCGTCGGCCTGCTTCACGATGGTGTTCACCGCGCCGATGCGCCGGGCTGCGGGATCGATGCGATCGAGCAGCGGCAGAATCTCGACCTTGTGCGGCAGGGTGAGGTTGCAGCCGCGCGCGTTGGGCGTCTTCTTCAGGAACGCGACCAGCTCCTCCAGCGCGGCGCGCTGGGGCTTCACGGGCAGGCGGCCGTAATGGCCGTCGATATGGTGCTGTTTCAGCCAGAAGCCGTGGAGCGCCGGCGAGCGCGAATGTTCGACCGGCCAGCCGACGATGGCGGCGAAGGGCCGGCCTGCGGCTTCCGCGAGCAGTGTGTCGTAAGCGCTCATGCGGCTCTCTCCAGTCCGATGCCATGTCCGGCGAGGAACGAAAGCAGCGGCAGCAACGGCAGGCCGAGGATGGTGAAATAGTCGCCTTCGACCCTGGTGAACAGATGCGCACCCACCCCTTCGAGCTGGTAGGCGCCGACGGAGGTCGTCACCGCTTCACCGGCCCGCGCGAGATAGGCGTCGAGGAACGCATCGGGCAGCGGCCTCATGGTGAGCAGCGCATGTTCATTGCAATGCCACAGCCGCACGCCGCCCCTCGCCACCACGACCGAGGAATGAAGCTCGTGGGTCTGGCCGGCAAGCGCCTGAAGCTGTTTGCGTGCCGCTTCCATCGTCGGCGGCTTGTCGAACAGGCGGCCGTTGCAGGCGAGCGTCGAGTCAGCGCCGATCACTATCGCCTCGGGGTGTCGCGTGGAGACACGCTTCGCCTTCAGTTCGGCCAGGGTCTCGGCAATGTCCCGCGGCGCAGCCTTCTCCGCTGAAAGACTGAGCTTCACCTCGTCCTCGTCGACGCCCGACGTCTCGACCGTGAAATCGAGGCCGGCATTCTGCAGCATCTGGCGACGCGAGACGCTGGCGGAGGCGAGGATCAGCATGGGCGTTACGCGGGCTCCAGGCGGTAGAGTCCCCCACTGTCGGTGTGGGTGACCACGTAGAGGAGGCCGTCCGGCCCCTGACGAACGTCGCGGATATAGGGAAGCAGGTCGACGAGCAACCGCTCTTCCCCGACATAGCGGTCGCCGTCGAGCTCGATGCGGATCAGGGCGTTGTCGGACAAGGCGCCAGTGAAGACCGAGCCCTTCCAGCCGGGGAAACGGTCCCCGGTGTAGAAGGCGAGCCCGCTCGGCGAGATCGACGGCACCCAGACCCGCACCGGGTCTTCCATCCCGGGCAGGCTCTTGTTCGGGCTGATCGTCGAGCCGCTGTAGTCGATGCCGTGGGTTGCCCACGGCCAGCCGTAGTTGGCGCCGGCCTTCAGCAGGTTGAGCTCGTCGCCGCCGCGCGGCCCGTGCTCGACCAGCCAGATGCGGCCGGTACCGGGATGCATCGCCATGCCCTGCGGATTGCGATGGCCATAGGTGAAGATCTCCGGCCGCGCGCCCTCGCGGCCGACGAAGGGATTGTCGGGCGGGACCGTGCCGTCGTCGCGCAGCCGCACGACCTTGCCGCCGAGGTCGGCGAGGTTCTGCGCCCGCTGCATCTGGTAGCGCTCGCCGCAGGTCACGTAGAGCAGGCCCGCCCGGTCGAACACGACGCGCGAGCCAAAATGTAGACCACCCGAGGTGCGGGGCAGCGCCTCGAAGATCGGCTGCACGCCGACCAGCGCGTTGTTGCGGAACTCGGCCCGCGCCAGCACCGTCGCGGCGCCGCCCTCGCCCTCGCCGGAGTAGGTGAGGTAGAGCCGGGCGTTCCGCGCGAAATCGGGATGCAGGCAGACGTCGAGCAGCCCGCCCTGGCCGCGCGCATAGACCTTCGGCAGGCCGCCCACCGGCGCCCGTTCGAGCCGGCCGTTGGCGAAGACCCGCAGCCGGCCCGGCCGCTCCGTGATCAGCAGGCGTCCGTCGGGCAGGAAGGCCATGCCCCAGGGCTGTTCGAGATCGAGCGTCAGCATCCTCAGGCTGTAGGAGCCCTTGCTGCTGCGCAGGACCTGCTGGGCGCGCACGATGGCGGGGGCGGACAGCGCGGCGGCGGCACTCGCAGTCAGGAGACGGCGACGTCCGAGAAATACCTTCCTGAGCATAAACTCTCCTGTCGAAGGCCCCGCCGGGCTGGCGCATGAAAAGCCGGTCACTATACTCGACATTCGCAAGCGGAAGGCGTTCCTCGGCCGCCGCGGCAAGGGGAGAATTGTTAAATGTCCAAGTCCATCCTGATTCATGAAAATGGCGGCCCGGAGAAGATGCAGCTCGAGGACGTCGAGGTCGGCAAGCCCGGTCCCGGCCAGGTCAAGCTGCGTCACACGGCGATCGGCCTGAACTTCATCGACGTCTACACCCGCTCCGGCCTCTATCAGACGCCGCTGCCCAACGCGGTCGGCCGCGAGGCTGCCGGCGTGATCGTCGAGGTCGGCCCCCGGGTGAAGGGCTTCAAGAAGGGCGACCGCGTCGCCTATTGCGGCGTGCTGGGCGCCTATTGCCAGGAGCGCCTGATGGGCGTCGACCAGCTCGTGCTGGTTCCGAAGGGCGTGAGCGACGAGCAGGCCGCAGCGATCATGCTCAAGGGCATGACGACCGAATATCTCGTCGACCGGACCGCCAAGGCTTGGCTGAAGAAGGGCGACACGATCCTGTTCCATGCCGCCGCCGGCGGCGTCGGCTTGCTGTTCGGCCAGTGGGCCAAGGCCCGCGGCTACAAGGTGATCGGCACGACCTCGTCGCCCGAGAAGGCCGCGCTGGCCAAGAAGAACGGCTACAAGTGGGTGATCGACTACACCAAGCAGGACATCGTCGCCGAGGTGAAGAAGATCACGAAGAACAAGGGCGTCCCCGTCGTGTTCGACGGCGTCGGCAAGGACACCTGGGCGGCCTCGCTCGACTGCCTGCAGCCGCGCGGCCTGATGGTGTCGTTCGGCAATGCCTCGGGCGCCGTCGCGCCGGTGCCGATCGG
>JBILYJ010000429.1:0-4782 GCA_044377795.1 Reyranella sp.
CGCTTGATGGCAAGGCCACACCACGGTGCAGAAGCGTCGGCTTGACCGCGCTTCGATCCGCTTCCTAGCCTCGCCGGACAAAGAAGAGGGAAGGAGACGTCGGATGATGATGTCGAGACGCGCCGCAGGCGCGGCGATCCTGTCTGTTTTCGCTTCCGGTCTCGTCGCGTCTGGGGCACGGGCACAGGCCTATCCGTCCAAACCGATCCGTATCGTCGTTCCGACGGGAGCGGGCGGCATCACCGACATCGTCGCCCGCATCGTCGGCGCCCGCCTCTCCGAGCGGGTGGGGCAGCCGGTGATGATCGACAATCGGCCCGGGGCGAGTGGCATCATCGGCACCGAGGTGGCGGCCCGCGCGGCGCCGGACGGCTACACGCTGCTCATGGTCTATCCGAGCCATCCGGTGAACCCGACGCTGAAGAAGCAGCTTCCGTACGACACGTTGCGCGACTTCACGGGCATCACGACGCTCACCACCGTGTCGCTGGTGTTGCTGGTGCCCCCGTCGTTGCCCGTGAAGAACGTGCAGGAGCTAATCGCCCTGGCGAAGAAGGACCGCGTTACCTTCGCCTCGGTCGGCGCCGGCAGCCTGGCGCATCTCGGCGCCGAGCTGTTCCGTTCCAGGACCGGTATCGAGCTGACGCACGTCCCCTATCGCAGTGCGCCGGCCGCCCAGCAGGCGCTGATGAGCGGCGAGGTCATGGTGTTCTTCGACACGCCCATCACTGCCGTGCCGCTGGTCAGGGACGGCCGCCTTCGCGCACTGGGCGTCAGCACGCTCACGCGGTCGCCGCTGCTGCCCGACGTCCCGACCATCGCGGAAGCCGGCGTGCCGGGTTACGAGGTGCTGGGGTGGAATGGCATCCTGGTGCCGTCTGCGACGCCGATGCCGGTCGTGGAGAAGCTGAACACCGAGCTGCGCGCGGTTCTCGCCGAACCCGACATTCGCGCTAAGCTCGAGCAGCAGGGCGCCGAGCCGGCGCCGATGGAGCAGGCGGCCTTCGCCCGCTTGATCCGCGACGACGTCGACAAATGGGGCGAGCTGATCCGCGCCGCAGGTATTCAGCCCGAATAGGAGCAATCCATGCCGTACGCGAGGATTACGCCCGATCTCGACATGCACTATCGCGACGAGTGCTTCGCCGATGCCTGGTCGCAGCCTGAGGCCATGCTGTTGCTGCATGGCAATGCCGAAAGCGGCGAGGCGTGGAACGGCCTGATGCCCGTCCTGGGCCGTCGCTTCCGCGTCATTCGGCCCGACATGCGCGGCTTCGGTGAATCCACGCCCATGGCGCTCGACTACACATGGTCGGTCGACCGGCTCATCAATGATTTCGTCGCGCTTGCCGATTCGCTAGGGCTGGCGTCGTTCCATGTCGGCGCGGCCAAGGTGGCCTGTCCGCTGGCGATGCGCCTGGCCGCCCGCCATCCCGGCAGGGTGCGCTCGCTGGCGATTCTGGGCGGCATCGTCTCAGGCGAGGTCTCCGTCGGCGCACGCGCGGCCGCGTGGCTCGATCATATCGAGAAGAACGGCGTGGAGAGCTGGGCGCGCTGGACCATGCCGGGGCGACTCGGCAGCAGATGCGACCCGGCGATGATGGAGGGCTGGGCCAAGCTGATGGGCAGGACGCCGCTTTCGACTCAGCTTGGCTTCATCCGCTCCGTGCCCGGCATCGACGTGTGCGCCGACCTGCCGTCCATCACCTGTCCGACGCTCGTGGTGACAACTGACGGCAGCGGGCTCGGGTCGGTCGAAGCGGTTCGCGAATGGCAGCAGATGATCCCGAAATCGGAGTTCATGGTGGTGCCGGGTGATTCCTATCACGTCGCGGCGACGCATCCCGACCTCTGTGCCCGATCGATGCTCGATTTCATCGAGCGGCGGGAGCCCGCTTGATCCCGAGAACGGCCATCGCGGTTCGAAATCTTGCAGAAAGTAGTATAGGAGGGAGCCATGCCGCGTGTACGGGCATTGGCTTACGGAAGGATATGGATCGTGAACGCTTTTCGCACGCTTGCTTTGGCGTTGACGCTTACCCTGGGGATGGGCGTTCCGGCGCAGGCTCAGACGCCGGCCTCTCCGCCCGCGGGGCTTTCGCAGCAGCAATTCGACTCGTTGGTCGACGCGATCAGCAATTCGGTTTCCGAGAAGCTTAAGGCTGAAGGCGCGCCTGCGCCGGCCGCCGCGCCTGCTTCGGCCCCCGCCGCAGCCGAATCGAAGTCGAAATCCAAGGCGCCGCCGCCGCCCAAGATCGTAAGGGGGGAACCGAAGACGGGGCCCGATCCGTTCGCCGCCTTCATCGATGGCACGGTGAAGGTTGCTAAAGCGATTCCCTTGCTCGGCACCGAACTCGCACGCATTGCGGGCCTTCTCGACGAGAAGCCGGCGGGTGGACGGGGCGCGTCGGCCTTCCTGCTGCTTCTCTGCGCCGTGGGCGTGGTCGCTGTCGCAGCCGAAGCCATCCTGCGTCTCCTGCTTCACAGGTTCAGGGCGCGGTTGGCGGCGAGCGCCGAGCCCGAAGGCGGCGTGCGGTCGATTGCCCACCTTGCGGGTCTCGCCCTCCTGGACGGGGCGGGCGTGCTGGCTGTCTGGCTGATCTGCAATGCGGCCACCGGCGCCTGGTTCACGGGGGCGACGGGACAGGACAGATTGGCTGCGGCCGTGCTCGCCGGCATCTTCTCCTGGCGGCTCTACATGCTGCTGTTCCGCGTCGTCCTGCAGCCCGAACTGGTGAGCGCGCGCCTCTGTGCGGTCGATGATCGTGAGGCAAAGACCATGTACCTGCGGATCTCCGTGGTGATGCTGGTCATCGTCCTCATGCGCATCCTTGGCCAGATACTGATCGCCATTCGCACCCCCGTGGATGTAATCGCCGCCTTCCAGGTCCTGGGCGGCCTTCTCTACCTCGCGACGTTCCTGTGGCTGACCTACAGGTCGCGTGTCGCCGCACAGCAATGGTTTGGCGGGTTGGGCGAGCTCGCGCCGGTGATCGGCGGCCTGGGGCGTCGGTGGATCCCCATAGCGCCCTTGTTCTTCATCGCCCTGGGCGTGACGCTCGTCTATGGAGCCGTCTCCGGGGTCGTGCATGTCGGATCGGCCATGGTTCTGACGCTTAACCTTGTGGTTGGTGTCCTGATCTTCGAGACGCTGATGCAGGCCTTCGTCCGGCGCCTCGATTCCAAGCTCGCTGGCCGCACGCCGGCCAGCTCGACGCCGAAGCTGCCGGATGTGGTGGCGCGTTGCATCCGAGTCGCGGTTCTGATCGGCGTCGCGGTTCTGATCGCCGAAAGCTGGGTCGTGAACGTGCTCGGCCTCGTGAATGACAGCGAATGGGAGCAGCTCACGAGTTCCTCGCGGACGGCTGGCGTCACGCTGTTCGTGGCCTTCGTCGCGTGGGAGCTCTTCAAGTACATGACCGACCCCTATATGGGGCCGACGACCAAAGATGCCGCCCAGGCGATTGCCGACGGCGATGCGGCCGCCGGGCCGGCCTCACGGCTCAGCACCATGATGCCGCTGATGCGGCGCACCGCGGCCGCGCTGATCATTCTCGTGGCCGTGATGGTCGCGCTGCAGGATTTCGGCATCAACATCACGCCCCTGATCGCCGGCGCCTCGGTCTTCGGCATCGCGATCTCGTTCGGTAGCCAGACTCTGGTGAAGGACATCGTGTCGGGCCTGTTCTACCTGTCCGACGATGCATTCCGGGTCGGCGAGTACATCGACTGTGGCAAGGCCAAAGGCACGGTCGAGGGCTTCACCCTGCGCTCGATCAAGCTGCGCCACCAGAACGGTCAGGTGCACACAATCCCGTTCGGCCAGCTCGGCCAGATCACGAACTTCAGCCGCGACTGGATCACGACGAAGTTCAACCTGCGCTTTGCCCGCGATACCGACATCGAGAAGCTGCGCAAGGCGTCGAAGAAGATTGGCGCCGACATGATGGAGATGCCGGCCCTCGCCGACCAGATCCTGGCGCCGTTCAAGATGCAGGGTGTCGCCGACATCACGGGCAATGCCATCCTGGTGCGGTTCAAGTTCACGGCCAAGCCGGGCAATCCCGCGGCGATCCAGCGCGAGGCCATGAAGCGCATGTTCAGCACCTTTCCGGCGCTCGGTTTCGAGTTCGCGAAGGATGGCGCCAATGTCGTCGTGCATACTGGGCCGGCGTCCAGCGACCTGGCAGCGGAGGCGCTGCCGCCCGTCCCGACGTCCGCGAATGTGCCTGCGGCGGCGGCAGGCTGACACGGTCGATTAATCCGCCGCCGCTCCTGACAATCCTGGGCCGTCGCCCCATATGCGAAGGGGCGGCTGCGCAGCGTCCCGCGAGGTCTTGCGCCAGGAGGGATCATGTCCACGCGCACGACGCTTACGTCTGTAACGTTCACCCATCCGTTCACGCTCTCGGCGGTGGATGGGCCACAGCCTGCCGGCACCTACCGTGTCGTGACCGAGGAGGAACCCCTCGAGGGGGTGAGCTTCGGGGCTTACCTGCGGACGGCGACCCTGCTGCACCTTCCAGCGGCCCCGGCGCCCGGCCAGACTCGTCAGGTCGTGCCGATCGACCCCGACGAACTCTCCGCCTTGCTGGCCGTCGACAAGGACCAGGCCGCCTTGGGAGTGTAACCGCACACCGGTTGCAAGCGGCGGCGGGATAGGGCAAATGCCCGCTCCCGACACTCCGAAGAGGGCTCCCATGGCGACCGAAGAAGCGCGTTCCGAACCCGTACGTGACCCCCGCAGCCTGCGGCCGATCCCCCGGTTCATCTTCGCGTCAC
>JBILYJ010000430.1:0-4775 GCA_044377795.1 Reyranella sp.
CGCTTCGCGGAATCCGGGGTCGACCCAGGCCCGCGCCACCACCTGCGCGCCGATATGCGGGCCGATCTTCGTCTCGTAGGTCTCGATGATCGAATCGAGTGCGGCCGGATCGACGTAGCCCTTCTCGGTCAGGATGGTTTCGAGCGCGCGGACCCGGAGCTGCATCTCCGACAGCTCGGACCCGTGCTCGTGGTCATGGTGATGATCGTGGTCGTGATTGGTCGACATTGCATTCCCCGATCGCCTGCGCGCGACCCGCAGAGTATTGCATTCCGCGTTGCGCTGTCATCGACCGACGCCTCATCCTGGCATAAACAGGACCGGGAAAGAGTCGCCGGCTGATCGTCCATGGTGGGACATGGTTCGACATCGATGCCGGTTCGGGTGAGCGGAAGATGACGGCAGGCAAGCCGGACAGAGAATTTTTTCGGCGGGCACGGGCGGGCAGGCGCCCGTCGCGCGACTCTTCGCGACCGGCCCGCGGACCGCGCTGGGTTACGGTGGCCGTGTCGCTGCTCGCGGTGCTGGCTCTTTCATTCTACCTGACCTCACGCGTGATGGGCTTCGGTGTGGATCACGTGACGACGACGGGCGAGCACCGGACCGTCGATCTGCCGGACGCGACGGTCGTCGAGCTGGGAGCCGCCAGCGCCCTCGACGTGCAGTTCAGCGACTCCGCCCGGCTGGTGAAGCTTCGCTTGGGAGAAGCGTTCTTCAATGTGAAGTCCGGCGACACGCGACCCTTCACGGTAAAGGCCGGCGGCGTGTCGGTCGTCGTCACGGGCACGGCCTTCAACGTCCGGCTCGCCGACGAGGCCGTCGCGGTCGCGGTCGAGCAGGGATCGGTCGAGGTCAGGATGCCGCCCGCGGAAACGGCGCAGGGAACAATGGAGCCGGTGCTGCGTCAGTTGGGGGCCGGCGAGCAGCTCGTGGCCCGGACCGACGGAACGATCGAACTGGGGCCTGTCTCCCCTGACCAAGCGGGGGCCTGGCGCCGCCACAGGCTGCACGCCGATGGGGCGACCGTCGGCGAGGCGATTTCCCATCTGCGCCGCTACCATGGCGGCTGGATCGTCGTGACCGACGGCAATCTCCTGCGCCAACGCTTCACCGGCTTCTACGACCTGCGCGATCCGGTGGAGTCGCTGCGCGCGTTGGTCGGGCCGTTCGGCGCGCGGGTGCACCCGATCTCGGTGCTGATCATCGTCTCGGCACCCTGATCGCCGGTCTTTCCCGCCCCGCAGGGCAGGGCTATCGCAGTTGGCTATCTCCCTGTCGTCCCGACCTAAGCGAAGCGGAGTGGAGGGACGTCTTTTCCTCGATTTAACGGCTTCAACTCGAAACAAAGTCTCTCCACTCGGGCTTTCGGCCCTCGGTCGAGACGACGAAAACATCAGGTGCGATTGCCAGGCCCCCGGCAGGCCGACGGCATAGGCATACCCTGCCGCACGAACTCGCGCTGCGGCCGCTGATCACGAAACCAATAAGCCCGAACGCGCTGATGGAGACGGTCGACCAGATGGTCAACGGCAGCTGGGGGGCGGTGGTCATCCCCTATACGCGGGGACCGCGGCTGTTCCCACAACTCTGATCCGTTCTCAGGCGTCCTTCAGCAGAGCGGCAACTTCGCCGGGCGCGGCTTGTGGGCCTGCGGGATCCCTTGAGTCGTGCCCTGCGTCCCATGCTGGGCCTGCATGACCTGCCGTGCGGCTTTGCGTTCCGCCTTCTGCTCGGCGGTGAGCTGAGGACGGGACTTGGCCTTGGCCTGACGACAAGCGCCGGTCTGCTGCGGAGTGGGGACCGCACCTTGCGTGGTGTCCGGTGGGCCGACCGGCGTCGCGGTGGGGGCGCCGTCGTTCGCGGCAAAAGCGGCGGTGGACGAGGCCATCACCAGCAAGGCGCACAGCATGTCTCGCTTCAAGGACAAGAGCCCCTCCCGCAAATATCGAATGATGTGCGCTATGGCGGGCGATTGCGTCGTTTCGGTGAGGGGCCGTGGGTTTGTGTAGGGCAATGGTCCGTGCTTGGTTCGGCGGGTGACCCTGACCCGGCAACTTCCCTGTGCCGGCGCCGTTCAGACCCTCGCATCGGGAGGAACGATCATGAGCAGCCTGGAGGACGCCATCAAGGTGTCCGTCGCCTTGCGTGGGCAGAAAAAGTACATCGAGGCCATCGACCTCATCCAGCGGGCACTGGCCGCTGCGCCGGCGGAGGACTTCGCGCGCCTCGACGCCAACCGCGAGGGCCTGCGTGCGGCCGAGCAGGCTGGCCTTCCCGCCGTCGCCAAGCGCTTTGCCGACGCGATCTCGATCAGAGACGTCGAAGGCGACGAAGATGACAAAGACGCCTAGGACACCGAGCCCGGCGCAAACGTGACACCTTCCGCTATGGTTCGCGAGCCGGTGGCGCCGCGACGGGAGCGGTTCATGCGCGGGCCGGCAATGCGCCCTGCGATGCACGGATCTCGGCGACGGCGCGGTCCCAGCTCGCGAGTCGGTCGGGGCCGGCCGGATGGGTGTCGAGCATGCCGGTGTCGCGGCGTCCCGACGAACGGGCCAGGGTGACCAGCATGCCGCGCGCCTTGTCGAGATCGACGTTCGAGCGATAGAGTATCACCGCGGCAAGATAGTCGGCTTCGCGTTCCTGCTCCTTGGAGAAGGAGATGCGGCCGACCGCGCCGCCCAGGTTGGCGCCGGTATCCATCGCCGAACGCGTCACCTGACCGGCATAGGGGCTGCGATAGGAGGCCGCCGCACCGGCCGCGCCCAGCAGGATTGCGCCGATCAGCGCGCCCGTCATCTGGTTGCGCTGGGTGGTGGCGATGTGATTCGCCGCCTGGTGGCCGATCTCGTGCGCGAACACGAGGCAGACTTCCTCCTCGTTCGAAGCATATTCGACCACGCCGCGATTTACGAAGATCAGGCCATTGGTGCCCGCGCCGGCATTCATCGAGCGGTTTGCCGAGCCCGTGAAACGCCAGTCGCATACGCCGACATTCATCTCGCGGCACATCCGGTCGGCCGGCGGCCGGATGCGGGCGAGGGCGGAGCGCATGATCTCGTCCACCTGTTCGTCCGTCAGCACCCGGCGCGGCGGCGGGCCTCCGGCGCCCTGAACTTCGCTGTGGGCGAGGCTGAGATGGCTGTCGCTGACCTGCGGAAGCTGGTGCACCGCGCCGGCACAACCGCACACTGCACAGGCGCTCCCAAGCGTCAGAAATGATCGCCTCTTCATTCGCTCCCCCACGCGGCTGTCGGTTGTAGTACCAAGAGAGACACTACCCAGGGGTAAAATGGGGAGTCAACGCGTACGGCCCTCTGGCTCGAGGCCGGGCAGAATCCTCGGAACCAGCCGCCGCGCGAAACCGGCGGCCTGCCCGCGGTTCACGAACCGATGCGCCTGCTATCCTGTCTTAGGATAGTGAACGTGGAGACGGAATGGACTTCCAGGAACTGGTGCACAGCCGCCGCAGCACCCGCGGCTTCGCGAAGAAGCCGGTGCCGAAATCGGTAGTCGCCGCGATCATTGAGGACGCCAAGCGCGCACCCTCGTCGATGAACAGCCAGCCGTGGCACGTCCATGTCCTCACCGGCGCTCCGCTCGACGAGGTGCGCCGCCGCAACATGGAGGAGATGGCGGCAGGCAAGCCCTCGAAGCGGGACATCTTCACCCACGGTCCCTACGAGGGCGCCCATCGCCAGCGCCAGGTCGACATCGCCAAGCAGCTGTTCGCCGCGATGGGCATCGCGCGCGACGACAAGGCGATGCGCCAGGACTGGGTGATGCGCGGCTTCCGCCAGTTCGACGCGCCGGTCTCGCTGGTCCTGACCTACGACCGCGTGCTCGATCCCGGCGCCACCTGCCACTTCGACCTCGGCGCCCTGTGCTACGGCATCGTGCTGGCCGCCTGGGATCGCGGCATCGGTGCGGTGGTGAACGGGCAGGGCATCGCCCGCTCCGACATCGTGCGTGAGGTCGCGAGCATCCCCGAGGACGAGGCGATCATGACCTGCGTGGCGCTGGGCTATCCCGACGAGTCCTTCGCCGCCAACGCCGTCCGCTCCGAACGCACGCCGGCCGAGGCGTTCGTGAGATACGTCGGCTTCGACTGAAGCCGCGCCCGGTCGAGGAAAGTCTCTTCTGCTTCGCCTTCAGTGGTGGGACGCGGCCGCACCTGCGGCCTCGATCTTGAAGTCGACGTCGATGCTTCCGGCCTTCTCGAAGACCAGGGTGACGGGGACCTTGCCACCCTTGGCCAGCGGCTCCTTGAGCTCCATGAACATGATGTGGAAGCCGCCCGGCTTCAGCGTCACCGTCGCGCCGGCAGGGATTTCCAGACCGCCTTCGACTTCCCGCATGCGCATGATGCTGCCGTCCATCTTCATCTCGTGGACCTCGACCTTCATCGAGGCCGGACTGCGGGCGGCGATCAGCCGGTCCGGCGTGTTGCCCTTGTTGACGATGGTGAGGAAGCCGCCACCCGCCTTGGCCGTCGCCGCGGTGGCCCGCGTCCACGGGTGATCGATCTGCAGCGCCCCCAGCCTGTAGTCGTGCGCCAGGACGGGCGACGCGAAGGCGTAGGCGAGGGGTAGGGCCGACAGCAAGGCCATCATTTGTCTGCGGTTGGTCATGTCGAGGGACTTTCCTGTGGGGAGATCGGGCGCCGGCGCGCGAACAGCTTCTCGAGGCCGGCAAGCAGCAGGACGGAGGCGCCGAAGTTACCCTGATGGACGTGGATGCCGAAGCCCACCATCCGCGGGATCCGCGGCTGATCG
>JBILYJ010000049.1:0-18232 GCA_044377795.1 Reyranella sp.
TTCCACAGCACGCGTCTCAAGGCCGATCCCGCGCAGGCCTTCGACGACGCGCAGATCATGCTGCGCAAGAACTGGGAGGCGCTCGGTGCGTCAAGCCGCCGGGACCGCCCACGCTCGATCGACCTGCTGGGCTTCGCCAGCCAGCTCATGTTCACCACGGCGCTGCTCAACTACTCGTCGGTGCTGGAAGGCGGGCGCGACGTCGAGCTGACCTATGCCGTGGCACGCGCCCATACGCGCCACATGGTCGAGTTCTGCTCGGTCGACCGGCGCCTGCTGCCGACCGGCTATGTGCCTCTGGTGGATTTCGAGCGCACCGCGCAGGCCGCTCGCGAGGCCATCGAACTCGGCGCCAAGGCATTGATGATCCCGTCGCGTTGTCCCGATGGCCACTCGCCGAGCCATATCGGTTTCGATCCACTTTGGGCCGTCGCGCAGGAAGCCGGCCTGCCGATCGTTTTCCATGTCGGCGGCGGCGGCAAATTGCTGGAAGAGGCCTGGTTCAACAACGGCCTGCCACCGGTGCCCGACTTCCATGGCGGCGACGACAATTTCAAGTCGATCGACTACATGGCGATCGCCTATCCGCCGATGAAGGCTCTGACGGCGCTGGTCGTCGACCGCGTGCTGGACCGCTTCCCGCAGCTCAAGTTCGGCGTCATCGAGCAGGGCGCGTCGTGGGTGCCGGGCTGGATGCGCAACATGGACAGCGCACACAACGCCTTCTATCGCAACGAGGAGCGACTGCAGAAGATGTCGCTGAAGCCCAGCGAGTTCGTGCAGCGCCAGGTCCGGGTCACGCCCTATCCGCACGAGGATACGGGCTGGATCATCGCCAACACCGGCGACGAGGTCTGCCTCTTCTCCTCCGACTATCCGCACGTCGAGGGCGGCCGCCATCCCATCAAGCGCTTCGAGGCGTCGATGGAGAAAGCCGGCACAAGCGAGGCGCAGAAGCAGCGTTTCTATTGCGACAATTTCATCGACCTCATGGGCGCCGGTCTCGCGTCCGAACTCCGTCACCCCGCACAGGCAGCCGCATGACCTATTCGACACTCCTCACCGAACGCACCGGACCGGTGCTCAAGATCACGACCAACCGGCCGGAGGTGCTGAACGCACAGAGCCGGGTCCTGCTCGAGGAACTCGACCATGCCTTCCAGGCGGCGGTCGACGACAACGACGTGCGGGTCATCATCCTGGCCGGCGCCGGCAAGCATTTCTCGGCCGGGCACGATCTCGGCAGCCCGCAGGAGATGGAAGACCAGAAGAAGACGGCGCTGGAGCCCGGCTTCAAGGGCGAGTATCGCCGCCTGTGGGAGCGCTTCTTCGAGAACACGATGCGCTGGCGCGACCTGCCGAAGCCCACCATCGCGCAGGTCCAGGGCTACTGCATCATGGGCGGCATGATGATCGCCTCGGCCTGCGACATCATCATCGCCAGCGAGGATGCCCAGTTCGCCGACCGTGCCGTGAAGTGGGGCGGCAGCCACGTGCAGTATTTCTCGATGCCGTGGGACTTCGGCCCGCGCAAGACCAAGGAGTATCTCTTCACCGGCGATTTCATCAGCGCCGCCGATGCCGAGAAAGCGGGCCTGGTCAATCGCGTGGTGCCGCGGGACAGGCTCGAAGCGGAGACGATGGCGCTGGCCCAGAGGATCGCCGAGCGCGATCCCTATGCGCTGAAGCTCGCCAAGGCCTCGGTCAACGAGACCCAGGACGCGCAGGGCTGGCGGCAGGCGATGGAGAACGCCTTCAAGAACTACATGCTGACCATCCCGCATCGCATCGAGATGGGAACCTACGGACCCGCCGCCCGCGAGAAGGCGCCGAAGGATCGCTTCGGCGTTCTCAACAAGAAGATCGACTGATCGATTAGCGCTTCGGTGTCACGACCGGCGGACGGGCGGGTGCGGCGAGTCGGTCCGGCACCTTGAATGTGAGTGTCGTGACGAACCGCACGCCGTCGTAGGCCGCGGTGCCGAGCGTGACCGGCGTGTCGTCGGCCAGCGACACTTCGATGGCATAGGTGCCTTTCCACGGGGGCTCGACCTCGAAGGTGCCGTGCTATAGGCGGGAGAAAACGTCGGGCAACTGACTCGACGAGACGGGGAGACGACATGGAACTGCCGAAAGAAGGGCTCGCCTGGCGCGAGATCGAGGCGCTGCTCAACGACGCCAAGAAGGACGACGTCTCATGGCGGGATGCCCGCATGGCGGTCTACTACTACTACCTTGATGACGAACTCGCCGATGTTCAGAAGCGGGCCTATGCCGCCTTCTGGACCGAGAACAGCCTCGGCAAGCGCGCCTTCCCCTCCCTGGCGAAGCTCGAGTCCGACGTCGTCGACTTCGGCCTGGCGCTGCTGAACGCACCGGACAATGCGGCCGGCACCTTCACGTCGGGCGGCTCGGAAAGCATCTTTCTCGCGGTCCAGACGGCGCGCGACTGGGCCCGCGAAACCAAGGGCATCCGCGAGCCGAATTTCGTCGTCCCGCGGACCGCCCACCCGGCCTTCAGCCGCGCCGGCCACGCGCTCGGCGTCGATGTGCGTCGGGTGCCCACGACGCGCAACGACTTCAAGGCCGACATTGGCGCGATGGCATCCAGGATCGACGACAACACGATCGGCCTCGTGGGGTCGGCGCCCTGCTACCCGTTCGGCGTATTCGACCCGATCCGCGAGCTGGGGGCGCTCGCGACATCGCGCGGCCTCTGGTTGCATGTCGATGCCTGCGTCGGCGGCTTCCTGTCGCCTTATGTCAAGCGGTTGGGCCACGCGCTACCCGACTGGGACCTTTCCGTGCCGGGCGTCATGAGTCTCTCGGCCGACCTGCACAAGCATGGCATGGCCGCCAAGGGCGCGTCGCTCATGCTGCTGCGCTCGAAAGACCTGAAGGAGAAGTACCAGACTTTCGATTTCCGTGAGTGGGAGCGCGGCCCCTACATCGCCTGGACGATGCAGGGCACGCGGCCAGGCGGCGCGGTCGCCGCCGCTTGGGCGACACTCCAGCATCTGGGCGACGCAGGCTACCTGCGCTGTGCCCAGATGATCATGGATACCAAGAAGGCGCTGATCGACGGCATCGACCGTATCCCGGGCCTGGCTGTTCTGGAGCCCAGCGAACTCTCGATCTTCGTCACCCGTTCGGCCGATCCGGCGCTCGACATTGGTGCGGTATCGGATGCCATGGGCACCCGTGGTTGGCTGATCGGTCGCCAGGTCGAACCGCCCGGCATCCATATGCATCTGAACCCCAGCCACGAACGCATGGTGGACGAATACCTGGCCGATCTCGCCTGGGCTGTCGACCAGGTCCGACAAAGCGGCGCCCGGTCCCGTCAAGCTGGGTCGACCTACTGACGAGCGACGCAGCGCTCGAGACAACGAACGGCCACAGATGAACTGCGGTGGCGTCGGCGCTAGTCGAAATTCAATGAACTGCTCTGAACCACGCCTGCAGCCAGCCGTCAGACGAAACCGGTTGCGTGACGCAAGTGCCGATGTCGATGCTCCCGGAATGGATTTCCACTAAATTGACCGAGCGTCTGTTCATTAAAAAGCGCCCGAGACTGACCCAGCGTTTCCGGATCCGTCCATGAAGGGCTGTGCCCCAACGAGGAGGAAAGCCAGGCCATGACTGCCAATACAGGAACCCGACCGGAGCGCCCTGCAGAGGTTGGCGCTGTTTTCGACGCCATCGTCGTGGGAGCGGGATTCGCCGGCATGTACATGCTGCATCGCCTGCGCGGGCTTGGCTTTTCGGCGCGGGTGTATGAAGCCGGCGATGGTGTGGGCGGCACATGGTACTGGAACCGCTATCCGGGTGCTCGCTGCGATGTCGAAAGCATGCAGTACTCGTTCTCGTTTTCCGAAGAGCTGGACCAGGAGTGGAACTGGTCTGAGAAGTACGCGCCGCAGCCTGAGATCCTCTCCTACGCCAACCACGTTGCCGACCGCTTCGATCTCCGTCGCCACATCGTGTTCGACACGCGCGTAACTGCGGCGACTTTTGACGAAGCCGCAAATTGCTGGCGTGTTGAGACAGACCGCGGTGACAAGGTGAGCGCGAAGTTCTGCATCATGGCGGTCGGATGCCTGTCGGCACCGAACCGTCCGAACTTCAAGGGCCTCGAAGATTTCCGTGGGCCGATCTATCACACCGGCGAATGGCCAAAGGCGGGCGTCGACTTCACCGGTCTCCGCGTTGGTGTCATCGGCACCGGCTCGTCAGCGATCCAGTCGATCCCGATCATTGCCCAGCAGGCGTCAGCCCTCACGGTCTTCCAGCGGACGGCCACCTATTCCGTACCGGCCTGGAACGAAAAGCTGACACCGGAATACCGGCAATCGATCAAGGCCGATTACCCAGCCCTCAGGGCAAAAGCCCGCGCCCGCCCGACGGGCTTCTATTTTCCCTTCAACATGAAGTCCGCGCTCGAGGTCAGCCCCGAGGAGCGCGACAAGCAGTACGAAGAAGCCTGGGCAACCGGCGGATTGCCCTTCCTGGGGTCGTATGGAGACCTGCTGTTCGAGAAGGCTGCCAACGACACGATTGCCGACTTCGCCCGACGCAAGATCCGTAGCATCGTCAAGGACCCAAAGACTGCCGATCTGCTCTGCCCGGACAATATCTTTGGCTGCAAGCGGCTGTGCGTCGATACCGGCTACTTCGAGACCTACAACCTGCCGCATGTAAGGCTGGTCGATGTCTCGAAAACGCCGATCGAGCGCTTTACCGAAAACGGCATCGAGGTAAACGGCGTCGAGTACCCTCTGGATGCCGTCGTTTGTGCCACAGGCTTTGCCGCAATGACCGGGTCGTTCGACAAGATCCGCATCACCGGTCGCAAGGGCCTGACGCTTGCCGAAAAATGGCGGGCGGGTCCTCGCGCCTACCTGGGCGTGGCTTCCGTAGGCTTTCCCAACCTCTTCATGATCACCGGTCCCGGCAGCCCCTCGGTTCTCGCCAGCATGATCCAGGCGATCGAGCAGCACGTCGACTGGATGGCAGACTGCATGGGCCACATGCGAGACATCGGTGCACAGACAATCGAGCCGGTCCTCGAGAGCGAGGATGCCTGGGTCGAGCACGTGAACGAGGTTTCGAAGGTCTCCCTGCGATCGACCTGCAGTTCCTGGTATGTCGGCGCCAATATCCCCGGCCGGCCTATCGTCTTCATGCCCTATATCGGTGGCTTCCCGGTGTATGTGCAGAAGTGCAACGAGGTCATGACCGGCGGTTTCAAGGGCTTCGTTCTCGAAGGTGCGCCCGCGAGCAACGCCGAGCCAAAGGTGCGATTTACCGAACGCTGGCGGGTTCCACTCGACATTGAGGTGATTTCACCGGCAGCCGTCGCCGCAAGGCGTGTCCCGGTGGTCTAGAGTCCCAGATGGCAAACCCCTGACCTCACTCGAGAGGACCAGGCCCGCACGGAGCCAACAGCCGGAGAGGAACTTCCATGCCCGTTGACCTACAGATCCAGGCCTTGCTGGATCGCGGAACCGGTGTCCCGGCCACCCACACGCTGCCGGTGGCCGAAGCGCGGCGGCAATACGAGGCACGCATTGCCCTCATGGCGCCGCCCGCCCCTGTGGCGACGATCGCCGAACGCAGCATCGACGGGCCGGGCGGCGCCCTCAAGCTTCGCATCTACACGCCCGTCGGCAGCGGGCCGTTCCCTCTCATGATGTTCTTCCATGGCAGTGGCTTTGTTCTCTGCAGCCTGGATACCCACGACGGGCTGTGCCGCAACCTGGCCGCCGGCATCGGCTGCGTCGTGGTGTCGGTCGACTACCGGCTTGCGCCCGAGCACAAGTTCCCGGACGGGCCGGACGACTGCCTGGCGGCGACGCGCTGGGCGGCTGCACACGCGGCTGAACTCGGCACCGACCCGGCGCGCATCATGCTGGCCGGCGACAGTGCTGGCGGCACCATGGCCGCCGTCACTGCGCTACGCGTTCGCGACGAGGGCGGGCCAGAGCTGTGCGGCCAGATGCTGCTCTATCCGGTCACCGACTACCATACGCCCGGCACGCCCTCGTACGCCGAGAATGCCGATGGGTACGGCCTGACCCGCGACACCATGAAGTGGTTCTGGGAGCACTACCTCACCAGCCCCGCGGAGGCGGAGAGCCCGCACGCCTGCCCGCTGCGTGCTCGGGACGTCTCCGGCTTGCCGCCGGCCTTCGTGATGAGCGCCGAATACGATCCCTTGCGGGATGAAGCCGAGCTCTACGGTGAACGGCTTCGGGCGGCCGGCGTGCCGACCGAGATCACCCGCCGCCCCGGCATGAACCACGGCTTCCTGTTCTGGGTGGGCCTGGTCGCCGGTGCTGACGCGGCCCTGGCGGCGGCCTGCGCCTGGGCGCGGCGGAACTTCGAAGTTGCGCGATAGCCTGACCGTGAGCCCACAAATGAACCGCCCCGGGTTTGCCGGAGGCTGCCTGGTTTGAGTCACGCTGCCAGTTCGTCCTCATTGAGCCGGGCGTAGTAGCGCTCCTCGGCCGGCGGGATGTCGCCGATAGGCTCCATCAGCCGGCGATTGTTGAACCAGTCGATCCCTTCGAGGGTAGCGAACTCGACGGCTTCGAACGACCGCCATGGCCTGCGTCGATAAATGACCTCCGCCTTGTAAAGTCCGTCGCCGGTCCTGGCGTTTGTGCAGGGCCTGCTCCAGCGCGTCGAGCGCGAAGCCGGCGTGCGAATGACGAGGGAAAGGGCCAGATCGACCGATCAAAGCTCATTTTCGACGTTGGGCACCGCGGAAACGGCGGGGCGAACAGTAGAGACAGCCGCTGGCTTCCCCGTAACCGGGCAGAATGATAGCGTTCGCACTGTTCAGCGGGTTCATCCTGGGAGTGTCGGTTACAGTCTTCCGGGGAGAAATGAGCAGCGATGACCGGAACGCCCTTCTCACCGGATCCGACGCGCACGGCTGGCGCGGCGACGGACGATTCGGCCGGCCCATCACTCGAAGCCCGTCTGGCCGATCGCACACGCGAACTCGACGAAGTGACCAGGCAGCACGCCGCCACGGTCGAGATCCTCGACATCATCGCACGCTCGCCCGGGGGCCTTCAGACTACGCTCGACGCCGTGGTCAGGGCGGCCGTGCGTCACTGCGGCGCGGACGACGCGACCATGTTCCTGAGAGAGGGCACCGAAATCTTCGGTGCCGCACACGAGGGTCCGCTGCCGTCCGGGTTCGGCGCCAGGCAGCAGATCCAGCGCAGCCACCTGCAGACGCGGGTCATCCGCGATGGGCAAATCATCCATGCCCCGGATACCGAAGCACTGGACCCTGTCGAGTTCGCGTCGGTGATCGCAGTCGCGCGACAGCGCGGTGTCCGCGCGCTGGTCGCCGCTCCGATCAGGCACGCCGGCGAGGTCATCGGCTCCCTGCTGCTGCGCCGCCGCGAGGCCGGCCCCTTCTCGGCGCGGCAGATCGCGATGCTGGAGACCGTCGCCGCCCAGGCCGGCATCGCTGTTGCCAATGCCGGCGTGATCACCGAACTGCGCGAGTCGCTGGAACAGCAGACGGCGACGGCTGAGGTCCTGCAGGTCATCAACGCCTCGCCAAGCGACACGGCACCGGTATTCGAGACCATTCTCCAGAAAACGCATGCACTTTGCGGCATCGCCTACGGCAGCTTGCAGCTCTACGACGGCCAGAAATTTCGCGCCGTCGCGACGCACGGCCTGCCCGAACCGCTGGCGACGCGACTGCGGGAGGGCTACGTCCCCGGCCCCAATCTCCGGCAACTGATCGACGGCGCGGCGTTCTCCCAGTTTCCCGATATTGGCCTGGTCGACGAGCCGATGGCCAGGGCCGCCGCCGAGGGCGGCATGAAGACCCTGCTCTGCGTTGCCTTGCGCACGGACGGCCGGTTGCTCGGACAGATCGTTTGCGTCCGCATGGAGGTGCGGCCATTCACCGATCGGGAGATCGCGCTTCTGCAGGGATTCGCGGCGCAGGCCGTGATCGCCATGGAGAATGCGCGGTTGATCACCGAGACGCGCGAGGCCCTGGAGCAGCAGACCGCGACCGCCGATATCCTGCGCGTGATCTCTCAATCGCCGACCGATATCGGTCCCGTATTGCGGGCCGTCGTCTCGGCGGCGCTGCGATTCTGCGGCGCGGAGGACGCCATCGTCGCCCTGCGCGACGGCGACGAATCGGTGACCGCCGCCCATGAAGGACCGCTCGGCGTCGTCGTCGGCACTCGCGCGCGGCTCGACCCACGAGGGCGGGGTACCGTCAGAGCCATCGTTGAGCGGCGCACCATCCATGTGCCCGACGTGGCGGCGCCGGACCAGAACGAGTTCGCCGTGTGGCGCGATCTGGCCAGGGAGCAGAACTTCCGCGCTTTCGTTGTGGCGCCGATGATGCGCGACGGCGTCGCGATCGGCAGCATCGGGCTACGCAGGCCGAACCCCGGTCCCTTCACCCCGCGCCAGATCGCGCTGCTCGAATCCTTCGCCGCCCAGGCCGTCATCGCCATCGAGAACGTGCGCCTGTTCACCGAGCTGCGCGCGGCGCTGGACCGCCAGACCGCGATGGCCGAGGTGCTGGCGGTGATCAATGCCAACCCGGGCGAGTTGACTCCGGTGTTCGATGCGATCCTGGAGAAAGCGCTGTCTCTGTCGCGATCCAGCTATGGCATCCTGGCCCGATTTGATGGCGAAAAGGCCTGGCAGGTGGCTGGGCGGAACATTCCACCAGCGTTGGCAGACCTCGCGCGAGGCGGCCACAAGCCAGAGTCCGGGACTATGATGCATCGATTGGTCCTGGGTGATGACGTCGCTCACCTCGCCGACATCAGGGACGACGAGGCGTATCGGGCCGGTGTGCCCTCGCGCGTCCTCACGGCGGATGTGGCCGGCGCGCGGTCGCAGTTGCTCGTGGCCCTGCGCAAGGATGGCCGGCTGTTGGGCTGCATCAACATCTATCGCACCGAGGTCCGCGCCTTCAGCGAGGCCGAAGTCACGTTGGTTCGCTCGTTCGCTGATCAGGCGGTGATCGCGATGGAAAACGCCCGGTTGATCACCGAGACACGGGAAGCGCTGGAGCGGCAGACCGCGATGGCCGAGGTGTTGGCGGCGATCAATGCCAACCCCGGCGAGCTGACGCCGGTGTTCGACACGATCCTGGACAGGGCGCTGTCTCTGTCGGGATCCAGCATTGGCATGCTGGTCCGATTTGATGGCGAAAAGGGCTGGCTGGTGGCTGGGCGGAATGTTCCGCCAGCGGTGGGAGACGTCGCGCTAGGCGGCTTCATACCAGCAGCCGGAACTCTGTTTCATCGAATGGTCCAGGGCGATGATGTCGCTTTCCTGGCCGATATCAGGGACGACGAGGCGTATCGAGCCGGTGTGCCCCAGCGCGTGATCTTGGCGGATGAGGGCGGTGCGCGGTCGCTGCTGACCGTAGCCCTGCGCAAGGATGGCCGGCTGTTGGGTGGCATCCAGGTCTATCGCACCGAGGTCCGCGCCTTCAGTGAGGCTGAAGTCACGTTGGTTCGCTCGTTCGCCGATCAGGCGGTGATCGCGATGGAGAATGCACGGCTGCTCACCGAGACGCGGGAGGCGCTGGAGCAGCAGCAGGCATCGGCAGACGTGTTGAGCGTCATCAGCAGTTCTGTGGCCGACACCGCGCCGGTGTTCGAGCGCATCCTGGACAGCTGTGAACGCCTGTTCGGCACCAACCAGGTGGCCATCTGCATGGTGCACGACGACGGCCAGGTGCACGCGCGCGCGGTGCGCGGCGCGGTCATCACGAAGATGATGTCGGTGCTGCCGCAGCCCGTCGCGCAGACTGCGACCGGCCGTGCCTTCCGCCAGGCCAGCGCGGTCCACATCGCCGATGCGGCCAGTGAGCCCGACCTGCCGCAGTCGATCCGCGACGCGGTGGCGCGGCTGGGCAACTATTCGTGCGTGTTCGCGCCCATGCTGTGGGAGCGGCAGGGCATCGGCTCGATCTGCGTGACCCGCCAGCCGCCCTTGCCCTTCACGGCCAAAGAGATCGCGCTGCTCGCCACCTTTGCCGACCAGGCGGTGATCGCGATCCAGAACGCGCGACTGTTCAACGAGACGCGGGAGGCGCTGGAGCGGCAGACCGCGATGGCCGAGGTGCTGGCGGCGATCAATGCCAACCCCGGCGAGCTGAAGCCGGTATTCGACACAATCCTGGACAAGGCGCTGTCTCTGTCGCGATCCAGCTTTGGCTTCTTGCTCCGATTTGAGGGCGAAAAGTTCTGGATGGTGGCTGAGCGTGATGTCCCGCCAGGCATCAAAGCCTTCACGCTGCTCGGTCACGTGCCGGAAGCCGGAACTCTGCTGCATCGAATGGTCCTGGGCGATGATGTCGCGTACCTCGCCGATATCACGGACGACGAAGCGTACCGAGCCGGCGCGCCCTCGCGTGTCGCCATGGCGGATGAGGGCGGCGCGCGGTCGCTGCTGGTCGTGGCCCTGCGCAAGGATGGCCGGCTGTTGGGCTGCATCCAGATCTATCGCACCGAGGTCCGCGCCTTCAGCGAGGCTGAAGTCACGTTGGTTCGCTCGTTCGCCGATCAGGCGGTGATCGCGATGGAGAACGCACGGCTGCTCACCGAGACCAAGGAGGCACTGGAGCAGCAGACGGCCACGGCCGGAATCCTCCAGGTTATCTCGAGCTCGCCGACCGACACACAGCCGGTGTTCGACGCCATCGCCGAAAGTGCGATGCGGTTGCTCAATGGCTGGAGCGTGCTGGTCTGGCGGTACGACGGCGAGCGCATGCGCGTCATAGCCAGCCATGGCGGCCTGCCCGGATCGGACCTAGCCTCCGTGCACGCGGCGCTCGGCGAGCAGCGGCCTGATGATCTGTCGTATCCCGGCGATGCCATTCTCAAGCGCTCCATCCTGCAGATCGCCGATATGGAGGCCGATGACGTGGCGCCAAGCGTGCGCGAGGTGGCCCATGCGCGCGGTTGGCGGGCCAACATCGCGGTGCCGATGCTGCGCGACGGCACGCCGATCGGCATCATCACCGTCAGCCGCAAGGAGGCCGGCGCCTTTGCCGAGCGCGAAATCAAGCTGCTCCAGACCTTCGCCGCCCAGACCGTCATCGCCATCGACAACGTGCGCCTGTTCACCGAGTTGCGCGACTCGCTGGAGAGTCTGAAGGCGGCCCAAGCCAACTTGATCCAATCCGAGAAGATGGCCTCGCTTGGCCAGCTCACGGCCGGCATCGCGCATGAGATCAAGAACCCGCTCAACTTCGTCAACAATTTCGCCGGCCTCTCGGTCGAGTTGCTGGCCGAGATCAGGGAGGTGGCGGCGCCGGCCTTTGCCCAGCTCGACGAGGACAAGCGCGCCGAGATCGACGAGACAATGGCGCTGATCACCGGCAACCTCGAGAAGATCGCCGAGCACGGCAAGCGCGCCGACGGCATCGTCAAGAGCATGCTGTCGCATTCGCGCGGCGGGACCGGCGACTGGCAGGCCGTCGACATCAATGCGCTGGTCGAGGAGGCGCTGAACCTCGCCTTTCACGGTGCCCGCGCGCAGGACAAGAACTTCAACATCACGCTGGAGCGCGACCTGGTGCCCGCCAGCAAGCCGATCGAGGTCGTGCCGCAGGACGTCACGCGCGTGTTCCTGAACCTCATCGGCAACGGCTTCTATGCCGCCAACAAGCGCCGCGCGGCGGGAATCGAACCAGGCTTCAAGCCGATGCTCCGCGTCTCGACCCGCGATCTCGGAGAGATGGTCGAGATCAAGGTGCGCGACAACGGCACCGGCATTCCCGACGAGGTGCGCGCCAAACTCTTCCAGCCCTTCTTTACCACCAAGCCGACCGGCGAGGGCACGGGACTGGGGCTTTCGATCAGCTACGATATCGTCACGCAGCAGCATGGCGGGACGATCGAAGTCGAGAGTGAAGTCGGCTCCTTCACCGAATTCACCGTGCGCCTGCCGCGCAGCCGGCGCGTGGCCCCAGCGGAGAGAACGGGATGACCGTCAGTATCCTGATCGTCGACGATGAACCTGACGTGGCCGATCTGTTCCGGCAGCGCTTTCGCCGCGAGGTGCGCGAGGGCAAGTATGTGATTCACTTCGCCGGGTCGGGAGAAGAGGCACTGGGCAAGCTCACCGATGGCGTGCGTCCGGAGCTGATCGTCCTGCTGTCCGACATCAACATGCCCGGTATGGACGGGTTGGGGCTGTTGCGCGAGGTCAAGCAACGCCATGCCGATCTGCCGGTGTTCATGGTAAGCGCCTACGACGACGACGACCGGCGCCGCAAAGCCAGTGAACATGGCGCCGCCGAATTTGTCACCAAGCCGGTCGACTTCGACCTGTTGAAGCAGCATCTCCAGCAACTGCCGCCGCCGCGACAACGGGAACCGGCATGACCGGGCCCGCCCCAGTGCCAGCCAAGATCCTGGCTGTCGACGATGAGCCCGATTTCGAGGCGCTGATCCGCCAGCGCTTTCGCCAGCGTATCCGCGCCAGGAACCTCGAATTCCGTTTTGCCCGGCACGGCGAGGAGGCACTTGAGGTGCTGGCGAAGGAGCCGGACATCGAGCTGCTGCTGCTCGACATCAACATGCCGGTCATGGACGGGCTCACCTTGCTGGCCGAGTTGCGGATGCGGCAGTCGCCGGTGCGGGCGGTGATCGTCTCGGCCTATGGCGACATGGCCAACATCCGTACCGCGATGAACCGCGGCGCCTTCGACTTCGTGACCAAGCCGGTGGACCTTGCCGACCTCGAGGTCACCATCGACAAGACGCTGGAGAGCATCGCCCATGTGCGCGGCCTCGACCGTCAGCGTGCCGCCGCCGAGCGCGCCCGCACCAATCTCGCGCGCTATTTCGCGCCCAACCTGGTGGAGATGCTGGCCGACCGCGACGAGCCGTTGGGCCCGGTACGGCGCGCGACTGTCGCCGTGTTGTTTGTCGATATAGTAGGTTTCACGGGCATGGCCGAGACCATGCCGCCGGAGCAGGTGCTGACCCTGCTGCGCGACTTCCATGAACGGATGGCGGCGCAGATATTCACCTGTGGCGGCACGGTCGAGAAATACATCGGCGACGAGATCTTCGCCGTGTTTGGGCTGCTGAAGGCGGAAGCCGAAGACGCCGCCAACGCGCTGCGCTGCGCCAACGGCATGCTGACCGCTCTCGACGCCTGGAATGCCGAGCGCATCGGGCGGGCCGAACCCGCGCTGTCGATCGGCATCGGCCTCAACTACGGCCCGGCGGTCATGGGTGATGTCGGCAGCGACCAGGGCCTGTCCTTCACCGTCATTGGCGACACGGTCAACACGGCAAGCCGGCTGCAGGCTCTGACGCGTGAACTCCGGACGCCGCTCGTAGTGGCCGATGCACTGATCTCCAACATCGAGACCACGCGACCGGCCGATGCCGCGACCTTGCTCAGTGCCTTGACGAACCACGGCGACCAGGCGCTGAGGGGCCGTAGCCGCGCTGTGTGTATCTGGACGCGAGCTGCGCGGGACTGAGGGGCACAGGTTGCCCGGGATTGGCCCTGACGCAAGAACGCCGCCCTCTTACGAGGGCGGCGTTCTTAAATTGGTTGCGGGGGCAGGATTTGAACCTACGACCTTCAGGTTATGAGCCTGACGAGCTACCGGGCTGCTCCACCCCGCGTCAAATCCAGCGTGCAGTGATCGTTCTGTCGGAATGTAGTCCCTTGCGTTCGGAAGATCCGGCAGCGACCTACTCTCCCGTGCCTTGAGACACAGTACCATTGGCGCTGAAAGTTTTCACGGCCGAGTTCGGAATGGGATCGGGTGTACACCTAACGCTAGAGCCACCGGATCGTCCGAACGCAAAGGAATGAGGTCTTAAAGTCGTGCACAAGGCCGAGCAGCGGATGTCGACCGCTGCACGGAACGAATGAAATCAAGCCGATCGAGCTATTAGTACCGCTAAGCTGAATGCATCACTGCACTTGCACATGCGGCCTATCAACGTGGTGGTCTACCACGACTCTCAGCGAGACCTAGTTTTGAGGCGGGTTTCACGCTTAGATGCTTTCAGCGTTTATCCCTTCACTACATAGCTACCCGGCGCTGCGACTGGCGTCACAACCGGTACACCAGAGGTAAGTCCATCCCGGTCCTCTCGTACTAAGGACGGCTCCTCTCAAGTCTCGAACACCCACAGCAGATAGGGACCAAACTGTCTCACGACGTTTTGAACCCAACTCACGTACCACTTTAATCGGCGAACAGCCGAACCCTTGGGACCTGCTCCAGCCCCAGGATGTGATGAGTCGACATCGAGGTGCCAAACACCACCGTCGCTGTGGACGCTTGGGTGGTATCAGCCTGTTATCCCCGGCGTACCTTTTATCCGTTGAGCGATGGCCCACTCACGCGGAACCACCGGATCACTATGGCCGACTTTCGTCCCTGCTCGACTTGTCAGTCTCGCAGTCAGGCGGGCTTGTGCCATTGCACTCAGCAGCCGATTTCCGACCGGCCTGAGCCCACCATCGCGCGCCTCCGTTACTCTTTGGGAGGCGACCGCCCCAGTCAAACTACCCACCATGCAGGGTCCCGGATCTGGATGACAGACCTCGGTTAGACATCAAAGAACAAAAGGGCGGTATTTCAAGGTTGCCTCCACCAGAGCTAGCGCCCCGGCTTCAAAGGCTCCCGCCTATCCTACACATCCATTCTCTAATGCCACTGCAAAGTTGTAGTAAAGGTGCACGGGGTCTTTCCGTCTAACTGCGGGTACCCCGCATCTTCACGGGGAATTCAATTTCGCCGAGCCCATGTTGGAGACAGCGGGGAAGTCGTTACGCCATTCGTGCAGGTCGGAACTTACCCGACAAGGAATTTCGCTACCTTAGGACCGTTATAGTTACGGCCGCCGTTTACCGGGGCTTCAATTCAAGGCTTGCACCTCTCCTCTTAACCTTCCGGCACCGGGCAGGCGTCAGACCCTATACTTCGCCTCACGGCTTAGCAGAGCCCTGTGTTTTTGGTAAACAGTCGCCACCCCCTAGTCTGTGCCCCTCTGACGAGACCGTCAGAGGCCCCCTTATCCCGAAGTTACGGGGGTAAATTGCCTAGTTCCTTCAACATGGTTCCCTCAAGCGCCTTGGTATACTCTACCAGTCCACCTGTGTCGGTTTAGGGTACGGTCTATACGCTGGGGCTATTTCCTGGAACCCTTGGGCCGCCCGAGCATTCGCCAACGAGCTCGGGCCACTTTTCGGATCCGTCACCACCAGCAGGCCCACGAATATTGACGTGGTTCCCATCGTCTACGGCTGTCGCCCTCGACTTAGGGGCCGGCTAACCCTGCGCGGATTGACCTTGCGCAGGAACCCTTGGACTTACGGCGAAAGCGTCTCTCACGCTTTTTATCGCTACTTATGTCAGCATTCTCACTTCCGATACCTCCAGGAGCCCTCACGGGTCTCCCTTCACAGGCTTACGGAACGCTCCGCTACCACTCTTTCGAGTCCGCAGCTTCGGTGCATGGCTTGAGCCCCGGTACATCTTCGGCGCAGGATTTCTTAATTAGACCAGTGAGCTATTACGCTTTCTTTAAAGGATGGCTGCTTCTAAGCCAACCTCCTGGTTGTTTTGGAATTCCCACATCCTTTCCCACTTAGCCATGACTTAGGGACCTTAGCTGGCGGTCTGGGCTGTTTCCCTCTCGACGACGGACCTTAGCACCCGCCGTCTGTCTGCCGCGCTGTACTCGCCGGTATTCGGAGTTTGGTTAGGTTTGGTAAGACTTTGGATCCCCCTAGCCCATCCAGTGCTCTACCCCCGACGGTAATCACACGACGCACTACCTAAATAGTTTTCGCGGAGAACCAGCTATTTCCGAGTTTGGTTGGCCTTTCACCCCTAATCACAGGTCATCCGATACCTTTGCAACGGTAACCGGTTCGGTCCTCCAGTGCGCGTTACCGCACCTTCAACCTGCCCATGACTAGATCACCCGGTTTCGGGTCTACTCCGTGCAACTAAGCGCCCTATTCAGACTCGCTTTCGCTGCGCCTACACCTATCGGCTTAAGCTTGCTGCACAGAGTAAGTCGCTGACCCATTATACAAAAGGTACGCCGTTAGCCTTGCGGCCTCCGACTGTTTGTAGGCGTTCGGTTTCAGGTCTGTTTCACTCCCCTTGTCGGGGTGCTTTTCACCTTTCCCTCACGGTACTTGTTCACTATCGGTCACTGAGGAGTACTTAGGCTTGGAGGGTGATCCCCCCGTGTTCAGACAGGATTTCACGTGTCCCGCCCTACTCGAGTCTCCGACTGCTTTCTACCCGTACGGGGCTATCACCCGCTATGGCCACTCTTTCCAGAGTGTTCCGGTTCTTACAATCGAAGCACTGGCCTAGTCCGCGTTCGCTCGCCACTACTAGCGGAGTCTCTGTTGATGTCCTTTCCTCCAGGTACTGAGATGTTTCAGTTCCCTGGGTTTGCCTCGTTGACCTATGGATTCAGTCAACGATCATCCTGATGGATGGGGTTTCCCCATTCGGAAATCTTCGGATCAAAGTGTGCTGGCAACTCCCCGAAGCTTATCGCAGCCTGCCACGTCCTTCATCGCCTCTCAGTGCCAAGGCATCCGCCAAACGCCCTTATTGTGCTTGATCTCACGTTTTGTCAGCGATGGAACGATCTTGCGATCGCCCTATCGGCTCGTTCCGTGCAGGGGACGACCCCCACCACGAAAACGGCCTTGTTACCCACTCCTACCACCCTGCCTTTGAGAGATGCAGGGCGCGGAATAATCTAGACTTTAAAGACCTCATTACATTCCGATAAACGATGTCAAAGAACGATGCCGCACCACGTACCGGTGCTGCGTTCTGTGCGTGTGATGGTGGAGGCAGACGGGATCGAACCGACGACCTCCTGCTTGCAAAGCAGGCGCTCTCCCAACTGAGCTATGCCCCCGTTTGAGAAAAATCGGTCATCACGATCTCGCTTCGTCGCCGGCTCATGCCGGCTGTCCTTGCAACGAGCCGTCAGAGCAACTTGGTGGGCCAGGGAGGATTTGAACCTCCGACCTCACGCTTATCAAGCGCGCGCTCTAACCAGCTGAGCTACTAGCCCGGTTCGGACAGACGAAACGACAGAACCAAAACATGGCTCTGTCTCGCCAAAATACCATCACAGGAAAGGGATGCGTCGACGGCGGCGGCCTGCCTTGAGAAAGCAGACTTCGATTTAGTGTTAAGTAAAGACCGGAATTGCTTCCAGTCTTCCTTAGAAAGGAGGTGATCCAGCCGCAGGTTCCCCTACGGCTACCTTGTTACGACTTCGCCCCAGTCATTGATCCTACCGTGACCGGCTGCCCCCTTGCGGTTAGCGCACCGTTTTCGGGTAGAACCAACTCCCATGGCGTGACGGGCGGTGTGTACAAGGCCCGGGAACGTATTCACCGCGGCATGCTGATCCGCGATTACTAGCGATTCCAACTTCATGCACTCGAGTTGCAGAGTGCAATCCGAACTGGGACGGTTTTTGGGGATCGGCTCCGGGTCGCCCCTTCGCATCCCACTGTCACCGCCATTGTAGCACGTGTGTAGCCCAGCCCGTAAGGGCCATGAGGACTTGACGTCATCCCCACCTTCCTCCGGCTTGTCACCGGCAGTTTCTCCAAAGTGCCCAGCATAACCTGATGGCAACTGGAGACGAGGGTTGCGCTCGTTGCGGGACTTAACCCAACATCTCACGACACGAGCTGACGACAGCCATGCAGCACCTGTGCTGACTCCGGCCGAACCGAAGGCTCCATCTCTGGAGCCGGCGAGTCACATGTCAAGGGCTGGTAAGGTTCTGCGCGTTGCGTCGAATTGAACCACATGCTCCACCGCTTGTGCGGGCCCCCGTCAATTCCTTTGAGTTTCAACCTTGCGGCCGTACTCCCCAGGCGGGGTGCTTAACGCGTTAGCTGCGACACTGACGAGCAAGCTCGCCAACGTCTAGCACCCATCGTTTACGGCGTGGACTACCAGGGTATCTAATCCTGTTTGCTCCCCACGCTTTCGAGTCTTAGTGTCAGAAACCGTCCAGATAGCCGCCTTCGCCACTGGTGTTCTTCCCAATCTCTACGTATTTCACCACTACACTGGGAATTCCACTATCCTCTCCGGTCCTCTAGTCGCCCAGTATCAAGTGCATTTCTTGAGTTGAGCTCAAGGCTTTCACACCTGACTATGACAACCACCTACACT
>JBILYJ010000431.1:0-4742 GCA_044377795.1 Reyranella sp.
TCGTTGACCACCAGCGTCTTCGGATGGATGTGCTCGAGCAGGTGCGTCGTCGTGATGTACGACATGTCGAACGGCGGGTCCTGGCGCAGCAGCACGACGTCGAAGGTCGACAGATCGATCATCTCGGGCGCGCCAAGCGTGAAATGATTGCCCTTCTCGCGGCGCAGTTTCATCGGCTGCGCGCGGGCCATCACCTTGCGGTCGCGGAAGATCAGGTCGGCCGGCGTATAGTGCCAGACCGCGTAGCCGCGCTTCTCGGCTTCCACCCCCAGCACGAAGGTCGAATCGCCGTCGATGTCGATCGTCGAGACATGGTCCATCTGGATGGCGACGTTGAGCTTCATGGTGGAATCCTGGCTGGCGGGGCTGAGGTCGTCTGGTTTCAGTTAAGGCCGCGGCGCAGTTCCTGCAACAGGGCCGAGGCCTGCCGGCGGAGGTCGGCATCGACGTCGAGTTCGAGGATGCGTTCATAGGCGGCGATCGCCGCCCGTCGCTTGTCGAGGCGGGCGTTGAGCCGGGCGGCTTCGAACAACAGCTCGATGCGGTCCGGCGCAATCGCCAGCATGCGGTCGAGCGAGCGCGCCGTGCCAGGCCAATCCTCGCGTTTGGCGAGGCGCAGTCGCACGTTGTTCTCGAGCCGCAGCAGCACGTCGCGGTCGGGGACGGCATCGAAATGCGCCGGCGCGAGTTTGGCGTCGGGGCCCAGGACCTGCCGCAGCAGCCTGCGCAGATCCGCGGCTTCGCGCACGGCGCCTTCATGGAACGGATCGACGACATGGCGCGCGCCGTCGATGCCGATGCGGATCAGGAAATGACCCGGGAACGCCAGGCCCTCGGCCTGCCAGCCCTGGGCGCGGGCGACATGCAGGTAGAGGATCGACAGCGCGACGGGCAGACCCTTGCGGCGCTCGATGACGCGCACGAGATCGGCGTTCTGCAGGTCGTCGTAGGTCTCGCTGTCGCCGCGATAGGCGTAGGACCGGGCGATCACCTCGGACAGCGCTTCCGGCGTCGCACCGCGCCGGTGCACCAGGTCCGCCAGGTCGTCGGTCATTGCCGTCACATGCTGGCGGAAAGGCGCAAGTTCCGTCGGCGCGCCGCCGCCGAGGACGCTCAGCAGGAACCCCGCCTCGAGCAGGTCGATCCGCTCGCCGTCGCCGGCACAAAGATCCTTCAGTCGCCCCAGCTCATTCGTCAGATCATCCGTCACGAATCACTCCGGCGCTTGCCACACGTCGGGCAGGTGGCGCGGCCACACGCCACCGACCAGCACGGCATCGAAGCGCACCGAGCAGGCGGCATAGCGCGGATGATGGGCGATGAACAGGCTGGCGGCGCGCGACACGCGGCCGAACTGCCGGTTCCCCAAGGCATCGGCCGCCTTGACGAAATCGCCGCGCGCCTTGACCTCGACGAAGGCCAGCACGTTGCCGCGGCGGGCCACGATGTCGATCTCGCCCAGCCGCGTCTTGTAGCGCCGCACGAGGATCGTGTAGCCGCCGAGCCGCAGACGCCACACCGCCCGCCATTCGGCGGCATGGCCCATGCGGTAGGCTTTCTGGCGGGCCGTGGTCGTCACGACACGCCGCGCTTCAGCTCGAGGGCGCGGGCATAGACGTCGCGCCGCTTCAGCCCGTAGCGCGCCGCCACCTCGGCCGCGGCATCCTTCACCGATGCCCCCGTCATCGCCTCCCGCAACGCATCGTCGACGGTGCCGGCGCTGCGCTCGGTGTCGGCGGAGGGCGCACCGACCACGATCACGATCTCGCCCTTCACGTCGGGATGGGTGGCGTAGTGCGCCGCCAGCGCACCGAGCGGGGCACGGCGAACCTCCTCGAACAGCTTGGTGAGCTCGCGCGCCACGGCCGCCGGGCGATCGCCCAGCAGGTCCACAAGATCGGCCAGCGACTCAGGGAGGCGATGGGGCGCCTCGAAGAACACGAGCGTCGACGGAATGGACGCCACCTCGCCGATGGCACGCCGTCGATCCGTCGCCTTGGCCGGCAGGAAGCCCGCGAAGAAGAAGCGGTCGGTCGGCAGCCCCGACAAAGCGAGGGCCATCGGAACGGCCGAGGGACCCGGTGCCGAGGTGACCGGATGGCCGGCCTCGACCGCCGCACGCACCAGCCGGTAGCCCGGATCGGAGATCAGCGGCATGCCGGCATCCGAAACCAGGGCGACGCTCTTGCCGGCGTCCAGCGCCCGCAGGAGACGTGGCTCGGACTTGTCCTGCGTGGCGTCGCTGTAGGACACGGTCGGGGCGGAAATGCCGTAATGGGTCGCGAGTTTGGCGAACACGCGGGTGTCCTCGCAGGCGATCAGGTCGGCCGTTTGCAGCACGTCGAGTGCGCGCAGCGTGATGTCGCGCATGTTGCCGATCGGTGTGGCAACAATATGCAGCCCCGGAGCGAGCGGCGGTTTACGCGGGGGCTGCCCGCCGGTAGCTTGGGGTCGTTCGTCCAAGTCCATCTGTTTCCGATCGCCGGAGTACGCGCCGATGCGTAGGTCATTCATTGCGCTTGCCACCGCCGCCCTCCTGGTGGGCGCCTGCAGCGAGCCGCCCAAGCCTAGCACGAGGACGGCGCAGGCGGTGACTGTCACGCCCAAGGCCGGCTCGCCGCTGACCGCTTCCGGCAAGGCGCGCATCGCCCTGCTGCTGCCGCTCAGCGGTCGCGCCGCGCCGATCGGGCAGGCCATGCAGCAGGCTGCCGAAATGGCGCTGTTCGACACCGGCTCCAGGGACATCGCCCTTTCGGCCTATGACGGCGGCGAGAGCGCCGACACCGCGGTCGAGGCCTATCGCAAGGCCCGTCTCGACGGGGCGGCCCTCGTGCTGGGACCGCTCTACGGGACGTCGGCCTCGGCGCTGGTGCCCCTGGTCAGCGAGGGCGGCATGAACGTGGTGGCCTTCTCCAACGACGAGCAGGTGGCGCAGCGCGGCGTCTGGATCATGGGCATCGCGGCCCCGCCGCAGGTCCGCCGCGTGGTCGATCACGCGTTCGAGGCCGGCGTCCGCCGGTTCGCGACCTTCGCGCCGCAGACGACCTACGGCCAGCAGATGTCGAGCACGCTCGAGACCTATGTCGCGCGGCGCGGCGGCACCGTGGTCGGCCGCGAATTCTTCGACCCCAACGGCGCCGACATCCCGGCCCAGGCCCGGCTGCTCGCGGCCTCGGCCAGGACCGAAGGGGAAAGCGGCAAGGTCGCCGTCCTCGTGCCGGTGGCGCCGCCCCTCCTGTCGACCGCCCTCGCCTCGCTCGCCACCAACGGCCTCGATGGCCGCGCCGTCCAGCTCATCGGCACGGGCGTGTGGGATTTCCCCGGTGTCGGCGCGGAGACCATGCTGCGTGGCGCCTGGTACGCCGCGCCCGATCCGGCAAAGCGCGCCGACTTCGAGCGCCGGTTCGTTTCGACCTACGGCCGGCCGCCGCACCGGCTGGCGACGCTCGCCTATGACGGCGTGGGACTTGCCGCCCAACTCGCGCGGCTGAAGCCGGGGGGCGACTTCTCGGCCGAGGCGATCGCCAATCCCAACGGATGGTCCGGCGTCGACGGCATCTTCCGCTTCCTGCCCGACGGCCGCTCCGAGCGGGCGCTCGCGGTCATCGAGATTCAGGGCGACCGCGGTGTGGTCGTCAGCCCCGCCCCCACGACCTTCGCCGGCCAGCCGACGAACTGAGATGGCCGATCCTCCCAAAGCGGGGCTTCCCCGCGCCATCCTGTTCGACATGGACGACACGCTGATCCGTGCCTATGCGCAACCGGAGGAGGCGTGGACCCGCCTGCTCCATGTCTTTTCCGCCCATCTCGACGCTCATGACGAGGCGGCCATCACGCGCGTGCGCACGGCCATCATGGAGGAGGCACGCGCCTTCTGGAACGACCGGGCCGAAGCTGCCAAGTGGCGGCTCGACATCGCCGGTGCCCGCCGCCTGTCGGTCCGCCGCGGGCTCGGCCGGCTCGGCCGGGCGGACGACGCGCTGGCCGACCGCATCGCCGATTCCTTCACCGAACTCAGGCGCCAGGAATACCGGCTCTATCCCGACGCCCATGCCACGGTGGATGCGTTGCGCGATGCCGGCGTCCGGCTGGCGCTCGTGACCAACGGTGCGGGCGAGACCCAGCGCGCCAAGATCGAGCGGTTCGAGCTCGCCCATCGCTTCCACCACATCCAGATCGAGGGCGAATTCGGCCAGGGCAAACCCGAACTCGCGGTCTACCGCCACGCGTTGGAGCGGCTGGGTGTGGCTGCGGAAGACGCCTGGATGGTCGGCGACAACTACGAATGGGAAGTGGTGGCGCCGCAGGCGCTGGGCATGGCCGGCATCTGGTACGACCCGTTCAACGCCGGCGTTCCGGCGCACGCGACGGCCAAGCCGACCCGCATCATCAAGCGGCTGGCAGAGCTGATCGAGTAGACTACCTTTTGATTCTCTACATAGGCCTCATGCTGAGGAGGCTGCGAAGCAGCCGTCTCGAAGCATGGGAACCCGCACCACGTCCGCGGCCCACCCTTCGAGACGCCGCGCGATGCGCGGCTCCTCAGGGTGAGGTCCTTTACGTTAAGCGCCGGCGTTGCGCGGCGGGACGCCGATCGCGGCGCGGTCGATGACCGCCTTCACCTCGGCGCTTCGGCGGCCGAGCGCGTAGCGCAGCCCGGTATAGAGGTTCACCGGAAACGGCATGTTTGCGTTGAAGTCGATGATCAGCACGACGCGCGTCTCGTCGGTCTGGTTCTTGAC
>JBILYJ010000050.1:0-18115 GCA_044377795.1 Reyranella sp.
GTCGGCCAGGATGGCGGGCAGCGGCGGAAAGGCCGCGTCGTGGATGAAGCGGCACTCCGCCAGTTCCAGTCCGGGATGAAGCGAGGCCACGGCATCGGTCACTTCCTCGACCGTGTAGGGCTTGTCGCGCGGCGGCAGATCGCGGCCGAGCTTCGCCTGATACTCGACCTCGGGAATCGGGCTGGCGAGCTTGGAGTGTACGGCGCTGTACGGCGTCTCCGTCACGAAATGGACGCGGCCGTAGATCGGCGAGTCCGTCCGCAGCGCCTGCTGCATCTCCTCCTTCATCGCCGCGATCTTCCAGCCCAGCACCGGCCAGCCCAGCTCCTCGGCGACCATGCCGGCGATCCGATAGGCCGTCGCCTTGTCCGGCGGCACGAGATGCGGGGCGAGGCCGCTCTGGCTGCGCTGCTCGCGGCGAAGGGAGGCGAGGAGGCGGGCGAGTTCCCGTTGCGCGGTCATGTCCATCGGTGTTCCTTAGCAGAAAGCGGAGGAAGCGGGATGCGCAGCCAGGCTGAAAAGGGACGGGTCTTTCGCGAGCTGCACGAGCGGCCGGGCCTCCTGCTCCTGCCCAACCCGTGGGATGCGGGCACGGCCAGGCTGCTGCAGTCGCTCGGCTTCGAGGCGCTGGCCACGACCAGCCTCGGCATGTCGAACGCGCTGGGCCGCGTCGATGGCGACAATGCGGTGAGCCGCGACGAGCTCCTGGAGAACTGCCGCGTCATCGCGGGCGCCACCGACCTGCCGGTGAATGCCGATCTCGAGAACGGCTATGCCGACGATCCGAAGGAGGCCGCGACCATCCTGCGCGACGCGGCCGCGGTTGGCATCGTCGGCGGCTCGATCGAGGATTGGAGCGGCGAGCGGATCTACGACTTCAATCATGCCGTGGAGCGCGTGGCGGCCGGCGCCGAGATGGCGCGGTCGCTGGACGTGCCCTTCACCTTCACAGCCCGGGCGGAGAACCTGATCCGCGGCGTGAAGGACCTCGACGACACGATCCGCCGCCTGCAGGCCTTCGAGAAGGCCGGCGCCGACGTTCTCTATGCGCCGGGCCTCCATGACCTTTCGACGATGCGCACCGTGGCGTCGGAAGTAGCTAAGCCGCTGAACGTCGTCATGAGCGCCGGCGATCCCGACCTGACGGCGGAGCAGATCGCCTCGACCGGCGTGAAGCGGATCAGCGTCGGCGGCGCGCTCTCCCGTCTCGCGCTGGCGGCCTTCATGAAGGGGGCGAACGAGATGAAGGCCGGCCGTTTCCAGTGGATGCGCGACACCATGCCGACGAGCGACTTGAAGAAGGTGTTCGCACCGAGATGAAGCGCAAGGCGAAGCCTGGCCCCGCTATGGCGCGGAGCTTGCTTGGCTGACGGTCCTGATACCGCAGACGATCAACGTGATCGTGAACAACCTTGTCAGGGCGGAAATGGTGGCCAAGTCGGCCGTGCGCGGCATTGTTGAAGCGAGGCCGTGCCGTGGTCGTGGAGGTCGAAGGGCGGCTTCTCGAACTGCTGGACCGGGATGAGGAGCAGGTTGTCCGAGGATGGCTGGTTACCATCGGTAACAAATTGTCTGGGGAAGTTTGATAAGGCCGCGTGCGCGCTTTTGCGGGAAGTGTAACATAACGGTCATGAATGGCCTGTAGCTGCAGGCATTCGACAGGGGTTGAAGACTAGGGGGCTAAGGAAAATGATCGATCGCACCATCTTGAGGCGCGCCACATTGGCGGGCGCCGCCGCACTCGCCATGTTCGGCTTGGCATCGCCGGCCTTCGCGCAGAAGACCAAGCTCACCGTCTATACCGCGCTGGAGAACGACCAGCTCGATCCGTTCAAGAAGGCCTTCGAGGCCGACAATCCCACGATCGAGATCGCCTGGGTGCGCGACTCGACCGGCGTCGTCGCCGCCAAGCTGATGGCCGAGAAGGACAATCCCCGCGCCGACATCATCTGGGGACTCGCTGCCTCCAACGTCGGCCTGATGGCCTCGATGGGCATGCTCGAGCCCTACACGCCGGCCGGTGCGACCGCGCTCAACCCGATGTTCCTGAGCGGCAAGTCGCCCCAGACCTGGGTGGGCATGGACGCCTATCTTTCGCTGGTCTGCTTCAACACGGCGGAAGGCAAAAAGGGCAACAAGCCGATCCCGACCAGCTGGGCCGACCTGATCAAGCCCGAGTACAAGGACTCGATCGTGATGCCGAACCCGGCCTCGTCGGGCACCGGCTATCTCACCGTGGCGGCGTGGCTGCAGATCATGGGCGAGGAAGCAGGCTGGAAGTACATGGACGCGCTCCACCAGAACATCGCGCAGTACATCCACTCGGGCTCGGCGCCCTGCGTGCAGGCGGCCAAGGGCGAGCGCCTGATCGGCATCGGCCTCGACACCCGCGGCGCCTCGGAGAAGACCAAGGGCGCGCCGCTTGAGCTGGTGGTCCCGAAGGAAGGCCTGGGCTGGGAGCTGGAAGTCACCGCGATCGTCAAGGGCACGAAGAATCTCGAAGCCGCCAAGAAGCTCGCCGACTGGGCGGCTTCGAAGAAGGCCAACGAGCTCTACGCCAAGACCTATCCCATCGTCGCCTATCCGGGCGTCGCCAACACGCCGCCGAACTATCCGCCGAACCTCGAGAAGGTGATGGTGAAGAACGACGTTGAGTGGATGGCCAAGAACCGCGACCGCATCCTGGCGGAGTGGACGAAGCGCTACGACGGCAAGTCCGCACCGAAGGCCAAGTGACGGGTTAGGTGGCGAACTACCTCGAGGTCCGCAACCTCTCCAAGCGGTTCGGCGACTTCTCGGCTCTCGGCGACGTCTCGCTTGACGTCGTCGAGGGCGAGTTCGTCTGCTTCCTCGGCCCCTCGGGCTGCGGGAAGACGACGCTCCTCCGGGCCATCGCCGGCCTCGATCCCCAGACCTCCGGCACGATCCGGCAGAAGGGGCGAGACGTCTCGGCCCTGCCGCCCGCGCAGCGCGACTTCGGCATCGTCTTCCAGTCCTACGCGCTGTTCCCCAACCTGACCGTGGCCGACAATGTCGGCTACGGGCTGGTGAACCGCCGCCAGAACAAGGGGGCGATCGCCAGGCGGGTCGCCGAACTGCTGGCGATGGTGGGCCTGCCCGACGCCGGCCAGAAGTACCCTGCCCAGCTCTCGGGCGGCCAGCAGCAGCGCGTGGCCCTGGCACGTGCGCTCGCGACCTCGCCCGGCCTGCTGCTGCTCGACGAGCCGCTGTCGGCACTGGATGCCCGCGTCCGCCTGCGCCTGCGCCACGAGATCAAGGCGCTGCAGCGGACGCTCGGCGTCACCACCATCATGGTGACGCATGACCAGGAAGAGGCGCTGACCATGGCCGACCGGATCGTGGTCATGAACCAGGGCGCCATCGAGCAGGTCGGCACGCCGCAGGAGATCTACCGCCGGCCCGCGACCGCCTTCGTGGCCGACTTCGTGGGTTCCATGAACTTCCTCGCCGGGACCCTGATGGCCCCCGACAAGGTGCGCGTGGCCGGCGTCGATTTTGCCTGTCCGGTCCAGGACGGCCTCGCCCCCGGCCAGAAGGTGAGCCTCTGCATCCGGCCCGAGGACGTGCGTGTGCGCGACCTGCCGGCCGACATCGCCAATCGCGTCCCGGTCGAGGTGGCGGAGCTGGATTTCGTCGGTGCCTTCTGCCGGGCCACCCTGCGCGCGCGGGCGGCGGCCGAGGTCGCCGTGACGGCCGACTTCTCCAGCAACCTGATCCGCGACCTCGGCGTCGACATCGGCACGAAGCTCGACATCGCCCTGCCGCCCGATCGGCTGAGGGTCTTCGCCTGATGGTTCATTCGTGAGCCTCGCCGTCCCTAGCCTGAAGGTCGGCCTGTCGCGCGACGACCTGATGATGCGGGCGGGCGTGCTCGTGCTGGCGGGCGTGTTGCTGGTCATGGTGGGCCTGCCGCTGTGGGCGCTGCTCGCCAAGGGCTTCGAGGACCGCGACGGCAAGTTCATCGGCCTGGCCAACTACGTCGCGTACTTCTCGACTCCGGCACTCTTCCAGTCGGCGCTGAACAGCCTGCAGGTCGCGTCGATCACCACCGTGATCGTCGTGCCGCTGGCCTTCCTCTATGCCTATGCGTTGACGCGCACGGTGCTGCCGATGCGCTGGCTGTTCCAGGGGATCTCACTGATCCCGATCTTCGCGCCGTCGCTGCTGCCGGGCCTGGCGCTGATCTACCTGTTCGGCACGCAGGGCTTCCTCAAGGCGCTGCTGGGGGGCGGCTCGATCTACGGCATCGACGGCATTGTGATCGCGCAGGTCTTCTACTGCTTCCCGCATGCCACGCTGATCCTGACGACCGCGCTCGCCACCGCCGACGCTCGCCTCTACGAGGCGGCGGACGTTCTGGGCACCTCCAAGCGCCGCGTGTTCTTCACCGTGACCCTGCCCGGCGCCAAGTACGGGCTGATCAGCGCTGCGCTCGTCGTGTTCACGCTGGTGATGACCGACTTCGGCATCGCCAAGGTGATCGGCGGCAACTTCAACGTGCTGGCCACCGACGTCTACAAGAAGGTGATCGGCCAGCAGGATTTCTCGATGGGCGCCGTCGTCGGCATGGTGCTGCTGGCGCCGGCCGCACTGGCCTTCCTGGTCGACCGGCTGGTGCAGAGGAAGCAGGTGGCGCTGCTGACCGCGCGCGCCGTGCCGCTGGTGCCGCGGCCCAAGTTCGCGCGCGACCTCTTCTTCACCCTGTTCTGTCTGCTGGTGTCGGCAGCCATCCTCTCCATCCTCGGCATGGCGATCTGGGGCTCGCTGATCAAGTACTGGCCCTACAATCTCAGCCTGACGCTCGACAATTACGACTTCGCCAAGTTCGATTCCAACGGCTGGGATTCCTACTGGAACTCGGTGCGGATGGCGCTGGGCGCAGCGGTCTTCGGCACGGTGCTGATGTTCACCGGCGCCTGGCTGAACGAGAAGACGCGCGGTTTCGGCGCGATGCGCGGCGTCGTCCAGTTGCTCGCCTTCCTGCCGATGGCGGTGCCAGGCCTCGTGCTGGGACTGGGCTACATCTTCTTCTTCAACGCGCCCAACAACCCGCTGAACTTCCTCTACGCCACCATGGGCATCCTGGTGCTCAACACGGTGGCGCACTTCTACACGGTGGGCCATCTCACGGCGACGACGGCGCTGAAGCAGATCGATCCGGAGTTCGAGGCGGTGTCGGCCTCGCTCAAGGTGCCGGTCTGGCGGACCTTCACGCGCGTGACGGCGCCGATCTGCCTGCCGGCCATCCTCGACATCGCGATCTACCTGTTCGTGAACGCCATGACGACCGTGTCGTCGGTGATCTTCCTCTACGCGCCCGACACCAAGCTCGCATCGGTGGCGGCCGTGAACATCGAGGAGGCGGGCACCACCGCCGCCGCAGCCGCGCTCTGCGTCGTGATCGTGCTGACCTCGGCCGCGGTGAAGGCTGCCCACCTGATCGCCGACCGCTTCCTGTTTGCCCGGTTGCAGGTCTGGCGACGGCGATGAAGTCGGATGTCGTGGTGATCGGCGGTGGGGCGATGGGGTCGTCCGTCGCCTACCACCTGAAGTCCGATCCGTCCTTCAAGGGCACCGTGACGGTGGTGGAGCGCGACTCAGCCTATATGCAGGCTTCGTCGGCCCTGTCGGCCAGTTCGATCCGGCAGCAGTTCTCGACGCCGCTCAACATCCACCTGTCGCGCTACGGGATCGGTTTCCTGCGGCGCGCGCGGGAGTTGCTGGGAGTCGATCTCGGTCTCCGGGAGCCTGGCTATCTGTTCCTCGCGAGCCCGGCCGGCGAGGCGGTGTTGCGCGCGAACCATGCCGTCCAGAAATCCGAAGGGTGCTCGGTCGAACTGCTCGATCCGATGGCGCTGAAGGCCCGCTTCCCCTGGATCTCGGAGGAGGGGCTGGCGCTCGCCTCGCATGGCACGGCCAACGAAGGCTGGTTCGACGGGCCGTCGCTGATGCAGGGGTTCCGGCGCACGGCGCGGGATCTGGGGGCGACTTACATTGCCGACGAGGTCGTCTCGTTCGATGGCGGCGGCGTCGATCTCAAGGAAGGCGGGCGGCTGGAGGCGCGCAACGTGGTGCTGGCGGCCGGACCCTGGTCCGGCGAGGTGGCAGGACGGTCCGGCATTGCGCTGCCGGTCGAGCCACGGCGGCGCTCGGTGTTCGTCTTCGACGTGCGCGAGGCGCCGGGCCTGACGCCGCTCACCATCGATCCGTCGGGCACCTGGTTCCGGCCGGAGGGCCGCTTCTACATTGCCGGGACGACGCCGGCCGAGGGCAACGATGTTCCCGGCGCGCCACTGGAGGTGCAGCATGCGGAATGGGATGACATCGTCTGGCCAACCCTGGCCGCTCGCGTGCCGGCCTTCGAGGCGGCCAAGGTCGTTAACAGCTGGGCGGGCTACTACGAGTACAACACGTTCGACCAGAACGGCATCGTCGGCCGGCATCCGGAAATCGAGAACCTGATCTTCGCCACGGGCTTCTCCGGCCACGGCATCCAGCAGTCTCCGGCGGTGGGCCGCGCCGTCGCCGAGCTGATCGTGCACGGGAGCTACCGCACCCTCGACCTAAGTCCTTTTGGTTATGACCGCCTCTCCGCCGGGCGGCCTATCCGGGAACTCAACGTCGTGTGATACTCGGCGCCTCACGCGAGGAGAGTGACGTGCCCGATCAAGCGCTGGTGAATTCGGATCTGCAATCGGCCCTGACCGAGGCCAGGCAGGCCTATGTCGACCGCAATCCCAAGAGCTTTGCCCGCCATCAGGATGCCTGCGTGGCGATGCCCGGCGGCAACACCCGCACCACCCTGCACAATTCGCCGTTTCCGCTGACCGTCGTGCGCGGCGAGGGCTGCCGGCTGTGGGATGCCGACGGCCACGAGTACATCGACGTGCTGGGCGAATACACCGCCGGCATCTACGGCCACTCCCATCCGGTGATCCGCGCCGCCATCGACCGCGCGCTGAACCATGGCTGGAACTATGGCGGCCGCAACGAGAACGAGGGCAAGCTCTCCCAGCTGATCGCCGACCGCATGCCGTCGATCGACCTGGTGCGTTTCACCAACTCCGGCACCGAGGGCAACGTGATGGCACTGGCCGGCGCCCGCGTCTTCGCCCAGCGCAAGGGCCGGACCAGGGCCACCAAGGTCATGGTCTTCCACGGCGGCTATCATGGCGGCGTGCTCTACTTCGTGAGCGGCGGCAGCCCGGTGAACATGCCCTACGAATATGTCGTGGCGCCCTACAACGACATCGAGGGCACCCGGGCACTGCTCGCCAAGCACGGCGAGGAGCTGTTCGCCGTCCTGCTGGAGCCGATGCAGGGCAGCCATGGCTGCCTGCCGGGTGACGTCGACTTCCTCAAGGCGGTGCGCGAGGAGACCAAGGCACGCGGCATCACCATGATCTTCGACGAGGTCATGACCTCGCGCCTCTCGCCGGGCGGCCTGCAGGCGAAGCACGGCGTCATTCCCGACATGACGACGCTCGGCAAGTATATCGGCGGCGGCATGTCGTTCGGCGCCTTCGGCGGCAAGCGCGAGATCATGGAGCTGTTCGACCCGACCAAGCCGGACGCGCTGCCGCATGCTGGCACCTTCAATAACAACGCACTGACCATGGCGGCCGGCGTCGCGGGCTACGGCGAGGTCTACACGGCCGAGGCCGCCAAGGAATTGAACGACCGCGGGGATAGGATTCGCGAGCGCCTGAACGAAATCTGCCGGAAGTCGGGAGTCGCCTTCCAGTTCTCGGGCATCGGCTCGATGATGACGGCGCATGCCACGGCGCGGCCCATCAAGACGGCGGCGGATATTGCGTCCTCCAATCAGGACGCGAAGGAGCTGTTCTTCTTCGACATGAGCGCCGCCGGCATCTGGATCGCCCGCCGCGGCTTCGTGGCGCTGAACATCATGATCGGTGAGGCCGAGGGCGACCGTTTCGTGGCGGCCGTCGAAGAATTCGTTTCGGCACGAAAGGCCCTTTTGCAGGCATCGTAACCGCTTACAGTGGGGGAATGACCAGGAGCCAGGACTTCCCCCAGCCGGTCGCCGGCACCGTGGTGCCGCGCTTCGGCGACGTCGCCACCTTCATGCGCCTGCCGCTGTTCCGTGACCCGGCGGAGGTCGAGATCGGCATGGTGGGCGTGCCGTGGGACGGCGGCACGACCAACCGTCCCGGCGCGCGGCATGGTCCGCGCCAGATGCGCGATCTCTCGACGATGATGCGGCGCATCCATCACGTGACAGGCATCGCGCCCTACGAGCTGGCCCGGTGCGGCGATCTCGGCGACGCGCCAGTCAATCCCGCCAGCCTCGACGACTCGCTCGACCGGATCGAGAAGCACTATGCGAAGCTCCATGCTGCGGGCGTGGTGCCCCTGTCGGCCGGCGGCGACCACCTGATCACCCTGCCGATCATGCGCGGCATCCGCAAAGGCCTGCCGCCGCTCGGCATGGTCCATTTCGACGCCCACAGCGACACCTGGGACACCTATTTCGGCGGCTTCAAATACACACACGGCACGCCGTTCCGCCGCGCCGTGGAGGAAGGGCTGCTCGATCCCAGGCGCGTGGTGCAGATCGGCATCCGCGGCTCGCTCTACAAGGCAGACGACAACCAGTGGGCGCTCGACCAGGGCATGCGTGTGATCACCATCGAGGAGTATTTCGACCTCGGCGTCGAGAAGGTGATCGCGGAGGCGCGCCGCGTCGTCGGCACCGGCCCGACGTATGTGAGCTTCGACGTCGACGGCCTCGATCCCGCCTATGCTCCGGGCACCGGCACGCCCGAGATCGGCGGCTACACCCCGCACGAGGCCCAGCGCATGCTGCGGGGCCTGCGTGGCCTCGACCTGGTCGGCGGCGACGTCGTCGAGGTTTCGCCACCCTTCGACATGAGCGGCAACACCGCGCTCGTCGGAGTCACGATGATGTGGGAGATCCTCTGCCTGCTCTCCGAATCGGTGGCGAAGCGGAAGGGCCGCATCTGACGGTCTGCGCCCGGGCGGGGATGGCGTCCGTCCGGGTGACGGCGCTATCCTCGTAGCATGCGCGCTTTTCTCCTCGGCCTCCTGATTGCCGTCGTCGTCTCGTCCGTCTCGGCCCAGCCGCTGCCACGCTGGATGACGCTCCCGCCCACGCCCTCACTGCCGCCGGCCGTGAGCAGCGGCCATGCGCCGGTCAACGGCATCTCGATCTGGTACGCCACCTTCGGCAGCGGGCCGCCGGTGATCCTCCTGCATGGCGGCCTGGCCAACTCCAATTACTGGGGCCACCAGGTTCCCGAGCTGGCGAAGACCCATCGGGTGATCGTCATGGACAGCCGCGGTCATGGCCGCAGCACGCGCGATGCCCGGCCGTATGGGTACGCGCTGATGGCCTCGGACGTGATCGGCCTGATGGACTATCTTGGCGTGCCGCAGGCCGCGGTGGTGGGCTGGAGCGATGGCGCCATCATCGGGCTCAGCATGGCCATGACCCATCCGCAGCGCGTGTCGCGGCTCTTCGCCTTCGCTGCCAATTCCGATCCCGGCGGCGTCAAGGACGTGGACAAGAGCCCCGTGTTCATGGCGTTCATCGCCCGCGGCGAGAAGGAGTACGAGGCGCTCTCGGCCACGCCCCGCGAGTACAAGACGTTCGTCGAGGAGATCAGCCGGATGTGGGCGACCCAGCCCAACTGGACGGCGGCCGATCTGGCCGGCATCAGGGTCCACACCTGGATCGTCGACGCCGATCACGACGAGGCGATCAAGCGGGAGAACACCGAGTTCATGGCGGGGGCGATCCCCAGGGCGGGGCTGCTGCTGCAGCCGGAAGTCAGCCACTTCTCGATGCTCCAGGCGCCGCAGCAGTTCACCGACGACGTGAAGCGCTTCCTCGACCGGAAATGGGACTGACCCTCGATCGCATCTCGTTCCGACCCCGCGTCCCGGCCGCATCGTCAAGCCGCACAACCGAAATAAACGAAATATTCGAAACAAACGAAGGCAATGCCGCACCCTCCCGGCGCGCGAGCCACGAATCTGTAGGCGTGCTGCGCTTAGGCGGCCAGTTCCAGGATCTCCTTGACCTCGGCAGGCGTCGGGATCGGGCGCGGGTTGCGCGGCACCCAGGGGGTGCCCATCGCCTGCTGGGCGATGCGGTCGAAATGCTCGCGGCCGATTTTCACGTCGGACAGGGTGCGCGGCATGTCGAGGCCGCGGATGAACCGGTCGAGCACGTCGCCCGCGTCCTCGCCGGGATGGCCCATCGCGGCGGCGATCAGGGCCTGGCGGTCGGCATTGGCGGGTTTGTTCCAGCGCATCACCCACGGCAACATGATGCAGGACGTGTGGCCGTGGGGGACGTCGAACACGGCGCCCAGCACATAGCCGATCCCGTGGCTGGCGCCCATCGGGACGCCGGCGGCAATGCCGGTCATCGAGAGCCAGGCGCCGGTCTGGCAGTCGAGGCGGGCGGCCATATCGGACGGATTGGCCATTACCCGGGGCAGGCCGCGGGCCAGCAGCGAGAGGCCGTGCAGCGACGAGGCGTTGCTGAACTCCGTCGATTCGTTGGAGCAGACACCCTCGACGCAGTGATCGACGGCGCGGATGCCGGTCGAGAGCAGCAGCCACATCGGCGTATGGCGCGTCACCTCGGGGTCGAGGATGACGGCCTGCGGGATGGTGAGGGGATGGCGGAACATCTCCTTCACCTTGGTGGCCTCGTTGGTGACGCCGGCGATGGCGGAGAACTCGCCCGCCGAGAGGGTGGTCGGAATCGAAATCTGTCGCACGGTCGGCGGCGTCACGTCCGCCTGGCCGCGGATACGGTCCATGTCCTCGGGCGTGCGGACGTCGTTCGACAGGCAGAGCTGGACGGCCTTGGCGGCGTCGGTAATCGAGCCGCCGCCCAGGGTGACGATCAGGTCGGCGCGAGCCTCGCGGGCCTGCTCGGCGGCGGCCACCACGGCGGCGCGCGGCGAGTGGGCCGGCATCTTGTCGAATGTCCCGACGCACTTGTTGCCGAGCGCCCGGCGCAGCTTCTCGATCTCGTCGGTCTCCCGGTTGAGGGTGCCGCTCACCATCAGGAACACGCGGCTCGCGCCCTGGCGCTCCACCAGCTCGGCGACCGCCTCGGCGGCAGGCCGGCCGAAGACCACTTCCTCCATTTTGCTGAAAACGATGCGGCCCGAAGCGGTCATGCTCATCTCCCTGTATTTTGCTATCGTGCCGGTGAAAACAGGCAAGGGAAAGCATGACCGGGACACGGGATGGCGCGATCGCCCGCGCAGAGAAATATTTCGACGAGGGCGGCTTCCTCGAGGAGCTGCAGCGGCGGGTGGCCATTCCGACGACCAGCCAGGAACAGGGCTCGATGCCCGCCCTGCAGGAGTACGTCTCCGGCGAGATGACCGATTCCCTGCAGAAGCTGGGCTACGACTGCACCGTCCTGCCCAACCCGCGCAGCGAATACGGCCCCTTCCTGATCGCCCGCCGGGTCGAAGATCCCGCCAGGCCGACCGTGCTGACCTATGGCCATGGCGACGTGATCCGCGGGCAGGAAGAGCAATGGCGCTCCGGCCTGTCGCCTTGGAAGATCGTGATCGAGGGCGACAGGATGTATGGCCGCGGCACGGCCGACAACAAGGGCCAGCACACGATCAACATCGCAGCGCTGGCCTCCGTCATGCAGGAGCGCGGCTCGCTGGGGTTCAATTCGACCATCCTGATCGAGACCGGCGAGGAGACGGGCTCGCCCGGCCTGGCGGACTTCTGCAAAGCCAACAAGCAGGCCCTCAAGGCCGATGCCCTGATCGCTTCGGACGGGCCGCGGCTCGATCATCGCCGGCCGACCATCTTCGGCGGCACGCGCGGCACGCTGAATTTCAACCTCTCGCTCACGATGCGCGAGGGCGGCCACCATTCGGGCAACTGGGGCGGCCTGCTGGCCAATCCCGGCATCATCATGGCCCATGCGCTGGCCACCATCACCGACGAGCGCGGGCAGATCAAAGTTCCGGAATGGCGGCCCACGACCCTGACCAATTCGGTGCGCGCGGCACTGGCCGACGCCCATGTCGATGCCGGCGAGGGCGCGCCGGAGATCAACGAGGATTGGGGCGAGAAGTCGCTGACGCCGGTCGAACGCGTGTTCGGCTGGAACAGCTTCGAGGTCCTGGCCTTCAAGACCGGCAACCCCGACCGGCCGGTCAACGCGATCCCGCCCAGCGCCGTCGCCTACTGCCAGCTGCGCTTCGTCGTCGGCACCGATCCGCACGACATCATCCCGGCGCTGCGCCGCCATCTCGACCGGCATGGGTTCGGCATGATCGGGATCGAACAGGCGCGCGACGTGATCATGAACGCGACGCGTCTCGATCCTGAGAATCCCTGGGCGCGGTTTGCCTCCGGCTCGATCGAGAAGACGGCGGGCCAGAAGCCGAACATGCTGCCCAACCTGGGCGGATCGCTGCCGAACGAGGTGTTCACCGACATTCTCGGCCTGCCCACCGTCTGGGTGCCGCACTCCTACGCCGCCTGTTCGCAGCATGCGCCGGACGAGCACCTGCTGGCACCGGTGGCCCGTGACGGGCTCAGGCTGATGACCGGCCTGTTCTGGGATTTGGGTGCGCAGGGCCGGCCGGGGTAAGGTCCCCGCCCGATGCTTTCAGCCGACGAGGCCGCAGACCTGATCGAAGCCATCGCGACCCGCCAGGATCGCGCGGCTTTTTCACGCCTGTTCCAACATTTCGCACCCCGTGTGAAGGCGTTCATCATGCGCAGCGGTGCCGATCCCGAGGCGGCGCAGGAAGTCGCGCAGGAAGCCCTGATCATGGTCTGGCGCAAGGCCGCCAGCTTCGACCGGAAAAAGGCCTCGCCGTCCACGTGGCTCTACACCATCGCCCGCAACAAGCGGATCGATCACCTGCGGCGCAACAACCGGCCGGCCATCGATACCGACGACTGGCTCACGGTTTTTGCACCGGAAGACGAGGATGCCGACAAATCCGTCCTCGCAGGGCAGACGTATACGCGGTTGAAGGAGTTACTCGGGGGGCTTTCTGCCGATCAGATGTTGGTGATCGAGAAGGCGTTCTTCGAGGACAAGACCCACACGGCCATCGCCGAGGAGCTGAAGCTGCCCCTCGGGACGGTGAAGTCGCGTATCCGCCTGGCGTTGGCCCGCCTGCGGGAAGCATTGGAGAAACACGAGCCATGAGCCGCCATCCGGCGCCCGATGAACTTCTGCTGGACTATGCTGCGGGCGCGCTGCCGGACGGTCCGGCCCTCGCCGTGGCCCTGCATGTTGCCCTGGACCCTTGGTCGCAGCGCACCGTCGACCGGCTGAACGCCGTCGGCGGTGCCCTGATCGAGCGCGACCCGGACCCTGAGTTTGGCGCGATCGAGGACGCGGTACTCGAAAAGGCGCTGGCTCGCCTCGAAGAGGTACCGGTGGAGCCGCGCCCCGCCGCTCCCGGCCGCCGTCATCAAGCGTTCGACTGGGCGCCGGCGCCCCTGGTGCCGCACCTGCGGCCCGGCATGGACTGGCGCCGGGTAATGGGCAAATTCGACGAGATCCGGCTCGACCTGCCGGGCGACTTCCATCGCGTTTCGCTGCTGCGCCTGGAGTCGGGGCGTGGCCTCCCGGAGCACAAGCACGCCGGCTACGAATTTACGGTCGTCCTCCAGGGCGGCTATACGGACGAGACGGGCAATTACGGCGTCGGCGATTTCGCTGTCGGGCCGGGCGACCAGCGGCACGAGCCGATCGCCGATCCGGGCGAGCCCTGTATCGCCTTGATCGTGGTCGAGAATCCCATCGTGCTGACGGGGCCTTGGGGCCGTTGGCTCAATCCGCTGGTCAGTCGCGGCTTGATCTGAAGCAGCGTTGACCGCGCAAGGGGTTCCCTTCAGGTTTGTGGCCTGAAGAGAGGGATCCAATGCCGCGCATTCCGTACTACGAAGTCGAAAACGCCACGGGCAAGCATGCCGAGTTGCTCGGCAAGCTCAACCCCATGCTCAACATCTACCGGATGCTGGCGAACTCCGAGCAGGGCGCGAAGGGCTTCCTGCGCATGGGCAACGGGCTGCTGTATCGCTGCGAACTCGACCCGGTGCTGCGTGAACTCGCCATCATCCGCGTCGGTCGCCTGAGCCGCACCGCCTATGAGGTGTTCCAGCACGAGCGCATCGGTCGGGACGTCGGTGTGAGTGAGGAAAAGATTGCCGCCCTGCGCGACGCCACCATCGAGGCGCCGGCCTTCACCGACAACGAAAAGGCCGTGCTGCGCTACACCGACGACGTGGTGCGCAATGTCCGGGCGTCGGACAAGACGCTGAAGGCCGTGCAGGCTTTCCTGACGCCGGGCGCCCTGGTCGAACTCACCCTGACCATTGGCTACTACATGATGGTCTGCCGCTTCCTCGAGTCGATGGGCGTCGACGGCGAAGAAGGCCAGGCCGAGTGGCTCAAGACGGCCAAGCTGTAGCTATCAAATTCCTCCCCCGTCATCGGGGGGGGGGGAAGACAATGGAACCAGGAGTAAAGAGATGGCGTACCGCGTCCTGATCGCGCAGTTCATGCATGAGACCAACACCTTCAGCAAACTGAAGACGACGCTGGAGGACTATCGCAAGCGCTGGCTGATCGAGGGCGAGGAGATGGTGCCGCGTTTCACCGGCACCAAGAACGAAGTCGGTGGCTATATCGACTCGGTGAAGAAGTATGGCTGGGAGCCGGTCTGGGCGGCGGCGGCCAATGCCACGCCGTCGGGCAAGCTCACGAAGGAGACGTGGGAGCACATTCGGGACCTCATCCTCGACGCAGCGAAGAAGGCCGGCAAGCTCGACGCGATCTGCCTGTCGCTGCACGGCGCGGCCGTGACGGAGACCGAGGACGATGCCGAGGGCGCGCTGCTCGAGGCGTTGCGCGCCATTGTCGGGCCGGAAATCCCGGTCGTCGCCACGCTCGACTTGCACGCCAATGCCACGGTGAAGATGGCCCGGCACGCCAATGCGCTGGTGAGCTATCGCACCTATCCGCACATCGACGGCTACGACCGCGCGGTGCAGGCGGCGGCGCTTGTCCAGGAGACATTGGAGGGCCGGAAGAAGCCCAAGTGCCTGCTGGTCCAACCAGCGATGCTGCAGGGCGCCGATTCGGGCAAGACCACGCAGCCTGGCCTGATGCGCGACCTGCTGGCCAGGGCGGACGCCTTCGAGAAGGAGCCGGGCATCAACGTCGTCAGCATCCAGGCCGGCTTCACCTGGGCCGACATTCCCTACACCGGTCCGTCGATCGCCGTGAGCCACGAGCCGGGCGCCGAAGGGCGCGCGAAGGAAGCGGCCGCCGCGATCCTCGACGAGATCTGGAAGCGCCGCACCGAGAACACGTCGAACTTTCGCCCCGTGGCCGAGGCCATCGCCGCGGCCAAGGCAGGCACCGGCAAGGAGGGCCCGCTGGTCGTGGCCGACGGCACCGATAATCCGGGCGGCGGCGGCTACAACGACACGACGCCGGTGCTGCAGGCGCTGATCGACGCCAAGGTCGAGAACGTCGCCTTCGGCACGATCTACGATCCCGGCACGGTGCAGCAGGCCATCAAGGCCGGTGTCGGTGCGGAGATCGACGTCGAGCTCGGCGGCCATACCGATACCTCGATGGGCGCGCCGGTGAAGGCCAGGGCGCTCGTGAAGATGCTGTCCGACGGTTCGTTCAAGAACGACGGGCCGATGAATGCCGGCGTTGAGACCTCGATGGGACCGACCGCGGTGCTGCGCATCGGCGGCATCGACGTGGTGACCATCTCCAACCGCATCCAGACCATCGACCTGCAGGTCTTCCTGAGCCAGGGCATCGATCCGCGCGCCAAGAGCGTGGTCGTGGTGAAGAGCGTGCAGCATTTCCGGGCGGCCTATGGGCCGATCGCCCGCGAGATCATGCTGGTCGATTCCGGCGGCATCTGCTCGCCCGACATCTCGCGGTTGAAGTTCACCAAGCTGCGGCGGCCGATCTGGCCGCTCGACGGCGTCAACGACCCCTATGCGGGGCAACGCGCCTGAAGGTTGGCATGACACTGGCATGAGGATGGGCATGAACTTCACACGCGAGGCGCCTTTTACCGGCGCATCCTTTGGCGCAACGCTGCGATTCGACGGCGATGCCGCGAAGATCGTGGCGGCGGCCGAGCGCGACCCCGATAGCCTCCCGGCGGCGCTGGCCGAAGCCAAGGGGCTGCTGCTGATCCAGGGCATGAACGGCATCTCCGACGATCCCGACCTGCTCATCCGCCTCAGCCGCGTCTTCGGTCCGGAGGTCGAGGATTATCGGCACACACTCACGAACCTGAATTCAGTGCATGTCTCCGTGCCGGAAATTCTGCTCGTGTCCAACATGCCGCCGGTCTCCAAGGCGCCGCCCAAGCGACCCGATCCGCCGCTGGCCACCGACGGCCTGATTCCGACCCAGTATCCCCATCGCATGGGCTGGCATACCGACCAGAGCTATCGTCGGCCGCCGCCCGACATCTCGCTGTTCTATGCCGTGACGCCAGCGCAGCGCGACACCGGCCAGACCCTGTTCGCCAACGGTATCCTCGCCTACGCGTCACTGCCGCCGGCGCTGAAGGATAAGGTCGAAACCTTGGTCGGCCTGCACGCCCAGCCGGGCACCGGCCGGTCGCGCGAGGCGGCCCTGTCCGGGCGCACGCCGCGCGCCTTCGCACCGCATGAGCGTTCGCAGCCGCAGCCGGTCGTGCGCACCCACCCGGTGACGGGGGAGAAGTCGCTGTTCCTCTGCGAATGGGGCCAGATGGACTGGTTCGAGGGGCCGTTCGTCGGCATGGAGCCGGGCCCGCACGGCGCCGGCGCCGCGCTGCTCGATGAGATCATGGCGCACTACACGGAGCGCCGCTTCTGCTACGCCCATGAATGGACCGAGGGCGATCTCCTGATCTGGGACAATCGCTGCCTCGTCCATGCCGCCACCTGGTTCGACGGCGACCGCGAGGGTCGGCTGATGTGGCGCACCACGGTGCACGGCAATCCCGGCGCCTATTATGCTGGCGAAAAGAAGAGCTGGATTCCTGCGCCTGTAGCCTGATCCGGTTCAGCGCTTCTGGCGGAAGAAGGTCGTGAGCGCGTAGCGGCGGCCCCGGGTCACGGGGCCGACCGCGTGCAGCAGGGAACAGGAGAAGACGGCAGCCGCGCCTGCGGGCGGGCTGACGCGCACGGCGGCATATTCCGGAAAGACCAGCTCGCCGCCCTCGAAATCGTCGTTGAGGTTCAGCGACACGGCGAAGGCGCGATCGGCCGTCGTCGGCGCGCCGTTGTCGCGATGCGCGGCGAAGAAATGCCGGCCCTCGGCGCTGTAGGACAGCACGACGTGGGAATCGAAGGTGAACTCGCGATCGAAGGCGAAGACCTTGGTGAGTTCGGGCCCGATGCGATAGGCGAGGCGATCGGACACCGCCTTCAGCATCATCGGCTCGACGATCGTATAGTCCTCGGTGCGCTTCAGGGCGGCCATGTCGACATTGCCGTAGCGGCTTGAGACGCCCGAGTCCTTGTGGTCGCCCTTGCCCCACAGGCGGATGAGCTGGGTGCAGAAATCCGGCTCGAAGACACGCGGCAGGACCAGAACGGGCGCCATCGGCGTGGTCAAACAAAGGTCGGCACCGCCGTCCGCGCGCACCGACCGGGCCAGCTCGCCGATCGCCTCGGCCGCGGCCAGCAGGGCCCGCGTGTCGAACGTGGTCGCGACCCGCAGGTTGGGATCGAGCGCGATCACACGCTGGCGCAGGCCCATGCCCTGTCCGAACGAGACCGCCCCGGCCTGCGCGAGCAGCGCCGGCAGGAACTGGCCCTTCTCGTCGCAGAGCAGCAGCGGCTCCTCGGTCGAGGCTCCGAGCTTTTTCCAGACAGGCCCGGAGGTCGCGACGGTATTGCCGGCGACGACGACGAGCCTCGTCGACGCCGCGGCGCAGGCTTCGCGCAGGGAAGCGAACTGCGCGGCATCCAAGGTCGAAAGGTCCACCACGGCGAGCAGGGCGACCGGGTCGCCATTGAATGACCAGACGAACTTTCGCAGCTTTCCGTCCAGACCCGGCAGCAC
>JBILYJ010000432.1:0-4708 GCA_044377795.1 Reyranella sp.
CTGCGCGAGTGACATTTGCCCTACTCGCCATCTGGTCGCTCGTGGGAGCATTCCTGTGGCAGCAGTATAAAGCGAGCATCGCGAACGCAGAGCTTTCGACCGGACACCTTTCTTTCGTCATGGCCGAGCTCTCCGAACAGAGCCTCACGGTCAACCAGCTGGTCATCGACTCCATGCTCGACTGGATCGCGGAAGAGGGTGTCGGCACCGAAGAGGAATACCGAAGCATAGCTTCTGGCCGGATGTTCTACGACCGCCTGCTCGGGCGTACCGCGATGTTGCCAACCATCGACGTCGCAACATTCATCGCCGCCGATGGCACAGTGCTGAACTATACGCGAGACTATCCCCCTGCTCCCATCAATCTGGCGGATCGCGACTACTTCATAGAGCAGATGAGCAGCAATGAACCTCCCGTCTCGCTCGGCAAGTCCGTCCGCAACAAGGGGACAGGCGAGTGGACGTTCTACCTGGCAAAGGATGTCCATGGGCGTGACGGCAGAAAGCTGGGGGTTGCGATTACCGGCGCGGGAGTGTCGTACTTCGCATCACAGTTTAGCCGTATGCTTAACTGGCAACAGGGAAGCGGCGTGGCTGAAGGCGATGCTGCCTTTCTCGTCCGCGACGACGGTGTATTGCTCGCTGCCACATCTGTTGATGCTCCCCTCGGGTTGCGCATTTTTCCACCGCGGGGCCGCAGCGGCTATACGCAAAGGCTGCACGACGTCGTTGTCGATCTGGGCCTGCCGTCCAACAGCCTTGTCTCGGCATCGCGTCTGGGGACATTCCCGGCTTACGTCATCGTGGTCACCAACCTCCACCCCGCTCTGCTCGAATGGAGGCAGACGGCCTGGGCCATGGTTGGCGCGGGAGTCGTGCTTTCAATTCTCTTCACGGCCGTTGGATGGCGGAGCCATAAGCTCCGGCAGGCGAGGGATCGCGTCCTGCGGCAGGAAGGAGAGCGGCGGGTCCTTGTGGCGTTGTTCGCATCGCCTCTCGCTCTTGCGGCTCTGGTGAGGCCGGATCGACAAATTATCCATTACAACAACGCCTTCTTCATGGCACTGGGGCCGGTCATCCGTGACGGTGTGCTGGTGTATACGCCGGAAATGGATATTGACGGTGCTCTGACGGCTTTCCTGAAGAGCGACAAACCGCATGGCGTTTTCACTTTGCGCATCCACGGCAAGGACTGTGCGCCGGCTTATCTCAGGTTCGCGGGCACGCGCGTGGATCTGGGAGAAGGCAAAGACGAGATCGGCCTCCTCGGGTACGACGACACGCAGCGAATGGCGGCCAAGGCCCACATCATCCAGTCGGCGAAGCTGATCACTATGGGCGAAATGGCCACCGGCATGGCACATGAACTCAACCAGCCCCTGAATGTGATCAAGATGGCGGCGCAGTCGGCGCTCTTCGAATACGAAGGCGTCGAGAAACTCGATGCGGGCTCCAACATTCAACCGGTCTGGACCGGGGACTCCCACACATTCATCCAGGCGCGGTTGCGGCGAGTCGTGGAGCAGGTAGACCGCGCGGCGGCCATCATCGACCATATGCGCATTTTCGGCCGCGTTCCGCAGGGGGCGCCTCCCATGATCGATGCGGCTGCCACTTGCCGTTCTGCATTGGAATTGATCGGCCACCAGTTGCGCGACTCTCAGATCAGCGTCTCGGTTCGGTCGGGAGACTGTCCGCACATCGTCAAGTGCCATCCCGTGCTGCTCGAACAGGTCTTGGTCAACCTCCTGCGCAATGCGCGCGACGCGATGGTTGGCGTCACGCTGGGAACACGTGAAATCTGCATGGAAGTAATAAGCACCGATCACGAGGTCATCATCACGGTGTCGGACAATGGACCCGGTGTCCCAACTGCGCTGCACGACAGGGTGTTCGAGCCATTCTTTACGACCAAGTCGGCAGAGAAGGGAACCGGATTGGGGCTTTCTGTTTCCTACGGCATCATCCGTGACAGTGGCGGGAAGCTGGAACTCCTGGCCAGAGGACCGGGCTGTACCTTCCGAATTTCCTTTCCGGCCATGCCTGTGCCGAAAATCCAATCAACATGAACGTAACCTACTTTCCGCGACGGACCGTTCTGTTCGTTTCCAACGGCGGAATTTGCCGGGGTGCCATGGCGGCGGGCGTTCTTTGCCACCTCCTGCGGACGAGCAATCGCGGGAAGTTCATTCAGGTACGCTCGGTCGCGATCAGCGGCGTTCATGTCGGGCAGGAGGCAGATCCATTGGCAGTAGCAGTCTCATCGGCTCGCGGTTACGACATTCGCGACATTCGAGTGCGCCAGATCGAAGCGCGCGACTTCGAAGCGACGAGCGTGCTCGCAGCGGATGCTGTTGTCCTTGCCTCGCTTAGAAACATTGCACCCCATGGATTGGGTGATCGCCCGCGATTGCTGGCACGCTACGCCTTGCGGGGCGTGGGCAACATCGTCGATCCATATGGCGGCACGACGAAAGATTACGAGATGTCACTCGAAGCCATTGAAGCATCATGCAGGGGATTGGCGGCCGCACTTTTGTAGTGTCGCTGAGTCGGCAGCGGCGAGAATCTTGCCGCGAGCCGTCTCGCGGAACGCTGGGATGACGCATGCACGGCAGGGGGAAATACGATGGCCGGCACTTGGGGATGCCGGCCATCGCGGCTCGGGAGCGTCGGGGTGTGCAGGTCTGCAGCAAGCTCCCAAGATGTCGATGCATGGTGGGGTGCAGCGACATTAACCATCTAACAGGGCCATCCGGTCGAGATCGACATGTATTGCAACCGGTCTGGTTCTTTTGGGCACGCCGCTGCTCGCGGTCAGCGAGTACAAAGAGATCGTGCAGGTCACCGCGAAGTGCTCGCCGCAGGCCGGCGGCGTCATCCTCGTATCCGCCAACGGGCCCTGGCCTTGCCACGCCGTACGGCGCCGTGCGCGACGCGGGAGGTACGCTTCCGGTCGTTGCCGATACACCTCGCGCCCTGCTCCGGATCGATTTGCCGGAGTCGATCGAGGTCACTGAAGCGGTCCCTCAGTCCTGGACGAACCCATGACCAAGCGAGTTCTCTTTGTGTCCACCGGAGGCATCTGCCGGGCCCCCATGGCGGTCGGCGCCTTGCGGGCGATGGTCAGGTGCGCGGGACTGGCCGACTCGTTCGAGATCGACGGTGCGGCGACCTATGGCAGTCATGCGGGTCAGCCCCCGTCACTCCTCGCCATCGAGGCTGCAGCCCGCCGGGGGTATGAGATCGGTGACCTCAGGACTCGGCCTCTCGTCACCGAGGACATGGCGCACTTCGACTATCCATTGGCAATGGATCGGACCCATCTCGCCGCCATGCGGTTGCTGGCGCCGAGCAGACTAGCCGAGCGGCCGCATTTGTTCATGCAGTACGCGCCAGCCCGGGGCGTTCTCGATGTCCAGGACCCCTACGGCGGGACGAATGAGGACTTCGAGAGGACCTTAGACTTGATCGAGGCCGGCTGCGCCGGCCTTCTCAGGCGCCTGCAAATGGTCCTGATTGGCGCTAGAGGGTGAGATCGGAATGGTGCATTCCTTTTTGCCGCGGCTGTTGCAGGTGGTTCTGGCCAGTTGCATGACCCTCGCCGGGACGACCGTCCAGGCGATGGAGATCACGACGGTAGCCGGCTCCGACGGCCGGCGGTCCGTGCTCGCCCGGGGCGCCATCGTGCGCGGCGACACGGAACGGCTGAAGGTGGCCCTTGCTTCAGTGAACAAGGGGGCGGATGGCTTGCGCACGATCGCATTCGACAGCTGGGGCGGCTCGGTCGACGAGGCCTTTTCCATGGCCGCCTTGATGGACCGGGAGAAGGTCACCGTCGTCGTGAGGTCCGGCGCCACCTGCGCCTCGGCCTGTTCGCAGATCCTCTTCCTGGCCGGCGTCCATCGCGTCGTCGAGGATGGCGGGCGGCTCGGATTTCATTCCTGCAGCGTTGCCGGTGCCGGCACGCGCGCGCCAATTTGCAACGAGATGATCGCTCGACAGGCAGCCGACCGCGGAGCGTCCTACGGCGTCGTCATGGCGTTCATGCAACTCACGGGGCCGGCGCAGATGAGATGGCTCGACGCGGCGGATGCGGACTGCTGGGGCCTGACGATCTGGCCCGAGGGAAGCGGCCGGGGCGTGAAGCGCGGCGATGCCCCGCCGTGTCTTCTCCGTGCGCCCCCGACCCCGTAACGGTCGTCAAGGTCAACACCTCGTTCGGGCGCTAAATCTGCCTCGGCGAGCCGTCCCTTACAGGCCAGCGGGACGCGGTGGAAGGAAATCTGCTGGGAAGTCGGCCTGGCACGCGTCGCGGCGCACGAGCACTGGCTCTACGCGCTCTGCGTCATCGCGTGGCGGCTGAATGGCAGGGAACGCGTAAAGCACATCGGCAGGCGGCGGCTGATTGCGCGGGTCCCGAGGCGAGGAGGTCCCAGCGGTGTCTCTGTAGCAGGCATTGCAGGAAACAGAGAGGCGAGTCGCTCGGGATTGGCCCGCTCCGCTCAACCTTTGGGTTTCACGCTTTCGGCGAGAAAGACACGGGTCTCGGGACTGCGCCTCTCGTACTTGCTTTCCTTACGCAGCCACAGCCCGCTAATACCCGATCGCGGCGCCATCGCTGCGCGGATCCGAGCCGCCGACGCGCAGGCCGCTGACCGGGTCCACCGTGATGCCGTGGGCGTGGCCTGCGAGTTCGTTCCAGGCG
>JBILYJ010000433.1:0-4705 GCA_044377795.1 Reyranella sp.
CATCCTTCATCACGTGGCGGATTTCCTTGCGCGGTCCCTCGAGTACGCTCATCTCAACAACTCCCCTTACTGAAGATCGAACCAGACATGCACGTTGCCGGTGCCGGCCGCGTTCTCGTACTCCGAGAGCTGCGTGCCGCGGGCACGGCAATCCCTGCCGCCCAGCGCCCCCATCATCTGCGCATAGTGCGCCCCCCGGCCCTCGTACTTGGCTGCTTCCAGCTCCGGGAAACGGTCGAGCACCGTGTCGTGCCGCCCCTGCTTCCAGAGTTCCAGTATCTCCATGTCGAGCGCCCGGTTCTCGGGCTCCGAGACATTGTCGGGATGCCAGACGCGCGGATCCGGTGGCACATGGTCGAGGTCGTAGAACTTGTGGCTCATCGCCCCGGAGGCCAGCAGGACGACGCGAGCGTCGGAACGCCGGATCGCTTCGCCGACGACCTCGCCCATCTGCAGGAAATGCTTGAGCCTCGCGGTCTGGCAGGTGCCGACGCTCAGCACCTTCTCGCCACGGCCGAGATAGTGGATCACGTTGAGCGTCGGGTAATGCAGCGGCAACGTCTCCTCGACGACGTTGCGCGCCGCGACCTTTTTCTCCTGCGCCACCTTCTCGACTTCCGCCGCCAGCGCGGGAGCGCCGGCATGATCGTAGGGAAAACGGGTCATCGAGAAGGGTAGTTCGTCCGACGTGAACAGGCCCTTGTAGTGCGCCGCCCCCGCCACGAGATGCAGCGAGGTGGTGAGCCAGTGCGTGTCGAACAACACGAAGGTGTCGGGCTTGACCTCGTCGATCCTCGCGCGCACGCGCTCGAAGCCCTCGACAAGGTCGGAATCGCGACCATTGCCGCGCTGGACCCGAATCTCCTTCGGCTGCACCAGGCCCGGATGGTGCGAGACGATGGCCGCGCCGACGATCTGGCCCATGATGCTAGACCCCCTTCGCCGCCTGGATGGCGCGCCAGACATTCTCCGCCGTGGCCGGCATGACCATGTCCCGCACGCCGAGCGGCGCCAGCGCGTCGATCACCGCGTTCATGACCACGGGCATGGCGCCCACGGTCCCCGCCTCGCCCGCCCCCTTGGCGCCCAGCGGATTGTATTTGGTCGGCACGGGGTTCGACTTCACCTCCATGCTGCACATCATGTCGGCCCGCGGCATCGTGTAGTCGAGGAAGCTCGCGGTCAGGAGCTGGCCGCTCTCGCGGTCCCAGATCACCTGCTCGCCCAGGATCTGGCCCACGCCCTGCGCCACGCCGCCATGGATCTGCCCCTTGAGGCCGATCGGGTTCATCACCGTGCCGACATCGTCGACCACGGCGTAGCGATCGAGCTTCACTTCGCCTGTCTCGGGATCGACCTCGACCTCGCAGATGTGGCAGCCGTTGGGATAGGTATCCTTCTCGCCGAGATAGGTGGCGTTCTCGTAAAGACCGCCCTCGAAGCCGGTCTTGGGCCACTTGGTGGGGTTGAACGCCGCCATCGCGACCGCCTTCAGCGTCACCGTCCTGTCGGTGCCCGCCACCTTGAAGATGCCGTCGGCAAACTCGATGTCCTGCTCGCCCGCCTCGAGAAGATGGCCGGCCAGCCGCTTGCCCTTGGCGATCACCTTCTCGGCCGCCATGAACAGCGCCGATCCACCCAGCACTGTCGAGCGCGAACCGTTGGTGCCCATGCCGAAGGCCACGCGATCGGTGTCGCCATCGATGAACTGCACATCGTGGGGATCGATGCCCAGCCGCTCGTTGAGGATCTGCTTGAACATGGTCTCGTGGCCCTGGCCCTGCGCCTTGGTGCCCATCAGCAGCGCCGCCGTGCCCGCCGGATTGAAGCGGATCTCGGCATATTCGGGCTGGGCTGTGCCGGCGGCCTGCTCGATGGCGTTGATGATGCCGAGCCCGCGCAGCTTGCCACGCTTCTTCGACTCCGCGGCGCGCGCAGGGTAACCCGCCACGTCGGCGAGCTTCAGCGCCATGTCCATGTTCTTCTCGAACTCGCCGCAGTCGTAAAAGGGTCCGACCGGGCTCTGGTACGGCAGGGCCGCCTCGCCCAGCATGTTCTTGCGCCGCAGTTCGACCCGGTCGACACCCAGCTCGCGCGCCGCGTCGTCGATCAGCCGCTCGATCAGGTAGATCGCCTCCGGCCGCCCGGCGCCGCGATAGGGCGCCGTCGGATTGGTGTTCGAGAGCACGCCCACCACGTTGATGTAGGCCTTGGGAATCAGGTAGACGCCCAGCACCGTGCCGATCATGCCGAAGGGCGCCAGCAGGTTGCGGTCGGAGCCGACATAGGCGCCGATGTTTGCCAGCATGTTGAGGCGCAGCGCCACGAACCTGTTGTCGGCGTCGAGCGCAAGCTCGATCTCGCCGACATTGTCGCGGCCGTGCTCATCGGCCATCACCGCCTCGGAGCGTTCGCAGCACCACTTGACCGGCCGCAGCAACTTGCGGGCGGCCCACAGGGTCAGCCGATGCTCGACATACTGCCAGCCCTTGGTGCCGAAGCCGCCGCCGACATCGCCCGTGATCACCCGCATCTTGCTCTCGGGCACCTTGAACACGTTCTGCGCCAGCATGTTGCGTACGCGGTGGGGATACTGCACGTCCGCATAAAGCGTCATGCGATCCTCGCCCTGGTCGTAGACGCCCAGTGTGCCGCGCGGCTCCATGTATTGGGCATGCACGCGCGTGATGACGTAGCGCCGCTTGATGACCTTCGCCGCGCCTTTGATCGCCTCCTCGGTCACGGCCTTGTTCCCGCGCTCGATGAAGTTGGAGATGTTGTCGGGACAATCGTCCCAGACGGACGGCGCGCCGGGCTTAACCGTGTCCTCGGTGAGCGTCACCGAGGGAAGCGGCTCGTAGTCGATCTCGACCAGCTCGGCCGCGTCCTTGGCCTGGGCCAGCGTATCGGCGATCACCATCGCCACCGGATCGCCGACGTAGCGCACACGATCGACGACCAGCGCCGGCCGCTGCGGCGCGAACATCGGCTTACCGTCGGGCCGCTTCCTCGGCATGTTGGCCTTGGGCATACCCAGCCCGTCGGCCACCACGTCGTGGCCGGTAAGGACCGCAGCCACGCCCGGCGCCCCGGACGCGGCCTTGGTGTCGATCGACCGGATCTTCGCGTGAGCGTGCGGGGAGCGCACGAATACGGCGTAGGCCTGCCCCGGAAGGTTCACATCATTGACGAAGCGGCCCTGCCCGCGCAGCAGGCGCGGGTCCTCGAAACGCAACACCGGCTGGCCGATTCCATACTTGCTCATGAAGCTCTCTCCCGCGAACGCTCGAACTGACTCTAGGACTGGCTGACGACGTGGGCGAGTGGGCGCCACCGCGCCATGTCAGCTTCCACCCGTGCCCGGAACTCGGCCGGACTGGTGACACGCGTGTCGTTGCCCAGCTCCTCCAGCTTGCTCTTCACCTCGGGCCGCGCCATCGCCTGCTTGAACGCCTCGTAGAGACGATCCCGGATGGCGGGTGGCAGGCCTGCTGGCGAGGTGAAGCCCAGCCAGGACACGACATCGTAGTCCGGCACCAAAGTCTCCGCGATCGTCGGGACATCCGTGAAACGCGGATGCCGCTCCTTGGAAGTGACCGCGAGCGCGCGCAGCTTGTCGGTCTTCAGCAGCGGCTGCGCCCCCGAGAACGTCGCGACATTCATGTCGAGTCGGCCGCCGACCAGATCGTTGTACGGCGCACCGATGCCGCCCTTGTAGGGAACATGGACCATCTTGGTCCCCGTCTTCTCCAGGATGAGCTCCATCGCCATGTGCAGCGTCGAGCCGACCCCCGATGTCCCGTAGGTGATCTTCCCGGGCTCCTTTTTCGCTTCGTCGAAAAGGGCCTGCACCGTCTTGAAGCGAGAATCGGGGGCCACGGTGAGCACGAAGGGAAAGCGCGTCACGATCGAGATGAAGTCGAAATCCTTCAGAAGATCGTAGCTCAGGCTCCGGTCGGTCGCCGACACCACAGCCTGCCCGCCCGTCATCAGGTAGAGGGTGTAGCCGTCGGGCTTCATGCGCGCGATCTGGCTGGCTGCCAGCCGCTCGGCTGCACCGGGCCGCGGCTCGATGACGATCTGCTGCCCGAGGATCTCGGTCAGCGGCCCGCTGAGATGACGGGCGATCGTGTCGGGGTTGGAGCCGGCATCGTAGCCATGCATTACGCGAATGGTCTGCGACGGGTAGGCCTGCGCACGCGCAATCGCGGGTGCGCCGACCGCCGCCACCGCGGCAGACATCAGCAAAGTCCTGCGTCTCATGTTTCCTCCTCCTGTTTCTCTTTGTTCGGGCCGCCGTTATCCCAGCGGTCCCATGAACGTCTGATCGGCATAGGTGTCCGACATCGGCTCGATCGCCTCGGGCCACTCCTTTCCGACCTTGCGGCGCAACTCGGCCGGCCGTGGCTTTCCGTCCCAGCCGATGCGCTCCATGTAGTAGTGCAGCATGATGCAGTGGCCCGCCGGATCGAGGATGTGCGCGGCGTAGTCGACGCCTGGATAGAGTTCCGGCGGAATGGCGTCGGTGAAGGGCACGCCCTGCTTCTTCAGGAAGCTCACCGCGTCGCGAAGCTGCTGGTAGCTGCCGACCTCGACGCCCATCGAGGCGCAGCTCGTGTCGGGGTTCAGCCCCAGCTCGCCGCGCAGCGCCTTGGGGAACAGCGACAGGGAATGGTGCTCGCTGCCGTTGCGCAGGAAGACGCAG
>JBILYJ010000051.1:0-17997 GCA_044377795.1 Reyranella sp.
CCGCGCGGAAGCTGTCGCGGCGGTGGACCAGCGTCACCTTCGAGGCGTGGTGCGTGAGGTAGAGCGCCTCCTCGACGGCGGTGTTGCCGCCGCCCACGACCACCACTTCCTTGTTGCGGAAGAAGAAACCGTCGCAGGTCGCGCAGGCCGACACACCGCCGCCGCGGAAGGTCTCCTCGCTGGGCAGGCCCAGCCACTTCGCCGTGGCACCGGTGGCAATGATGAGGGAATCGGCCTCATACCGGTCCCCGGAATCCCCCAGGCAGACGAACGGACGCCGGGTGAGGTCGACATCCACGATCGTGTCGAAGAACAGCTTCGTGCCGACATGCTCGGCCTGCTTCTGCATCTGTTCCATCAGCCAGGGGCCCTGGATCACGTCCGCGAAGCCCGGATAGTTCTCCACGTCGGTCGTGATCGTGAGCTGCCCCCCGGGCTGGATGCCCTGTACGAGCATCGGCTTCAGGCTGGCGCGGGCGGCATAGATGGCCGCCGTGTAGCCGGCCGGTCCGGAACCGAGGATCATTACCTTGCTGCGATGAGTTTCTGCCATGTCCGCTCCGCATCCCGCCAACCGCATATCTTGGACATATATGCAAACCTCCACCGAGTTGCACGGGTAGAAGTGGATTTCACACGCAATTGTTCACAGGCAATTGCCGAATCCTCGCAACTTTATTGCGTGTCCGGCACGCTTCTGGCATAGACCGCGCCCAACGGAGGAACAATGATGGCTCGGGCAAAGCTCGATCGAATTGACCGGCGAATTCTCAGCGACCTGCAGTCCAATGGACGCATGACCAATGTGGAACTGGCCGAACGGGCCGGCATTTCGGCGCCGCCCTGCCTGCGCCGTGTGCGGGCCCTGGAGAGGGCGGGAATCATCAAGGGCTACCATGCGGAACTGAGCCCCGAGGCATTGGGCTACAGCGTGTCCGTATTCGCCCTGGTGGGGCTCAACAGCCAGGCCGAAGCCGATCTCAAGGCGTTCGAGGAACTGATCGCCAAGTGGGAAGAGGTCCGCGAATGCCACATGCTGGCTGGCGAGGCCGACTTCCTGCTCAAGATTGTGGCCGAGACCTGGGACGATTATCAGAAATTCCTGACGACCCGCCTCACCTCGGCGCCCAACGTCAGCCACGTGAAATCCATGATGGTGTTCCGCACCGCCAAGGAAGTGCCTGGCGTGCCAATCTCGACCGAGGTGTAGCCTCATCAAGATGGCGGGCGGAGGCGGCCCGCGCAGGAATACGGAGCAAGAATAGATGACCGACGTCACCTTCGAGATTCTGCATCGCGTCGCCGACGCCTTTGCCCGGCGCGACGTCGACGGCATCGTCAATTCCTTTGCCGAAGACGGCGAATTCCGCAACGCCAAGGGACCCGACTACTGGGGCCAGAGCTTCAAGGGCAAGGCGGCCATCCGCAGCTACTTCGAGCCGCTGTTCGCCAGCACCGGCGACGTGAAGTGGGTTCACACCAACGAATTCATCTGCGGCGACCGGGCAGTGACCGAATGGCACCGGACCGCAACCCTGGCGACCGGCGAACGCCAGGAATGGCTGGGCTGCGACCTCTACACCTTCCGTCGCGGCCTCATTGTCATGAAGGACACCTACATCAAAGTTGTTGCCTGAGCCTCTTGTGGGAAACAGTGTGTATTGATAGCGTGATTTAGATACACAGCGTTGTCATTAACACTGAAGGTCGCGAGCCATGAGGAATCTCTTCCAGGCATCCAAGATCCTGTTGCTTGACCTTGCATCGACCCTGCTGTTCCTCGCGGTCTATGCCCTCACGGGCAATCTCTTCCTCGCGGTCGGGCTAGGCATGGCGCTGGGCATCGCCCAGATCGGCTGGCAGCTCGCCCACAAGCAGCCCGTCGAGGCGCTGCAGTGGCTCAGCCTCGTCATCATCTTCGCGTCCGGAACCGCGACCTTCCTGACCGACGACCCGCTGTTCGTCATGATGAAGCCCAGCATCATCTACCTGATCGTCGGCCTGGTGATGCTGAAGCGCGGCTGGATGACCCGCTACCTGCCGCCGATCGCGCGGGCGACCGTACCCGACCTCGCCATCACCTTCGGCTATGTCTGGGCGGGGATGATGTTCTTCTCGGCCGTCCTCAACATCGTGCTCGCCCTCACCCTCGACATTGCGGCCTGGGCGGCCGTGAAGTCGGTCTGGGCGATCGGCAGCAAGATCGGCCTGTTCGGCATCCAGTACGCCATCATGAAGTCGACCGGCATCCGCCGGGCGCGCGCCATAATGGCGGCTAGCTGAACTGCACGCCCACCACTTCGTAGGACTTGCCGCCCCGCGGTGTCTGGACTTCGACCCGGTCGCCCACCGTCTTCCCGATCAGCGCCCGGCCGATCGGCGAGGTGACGGAGATCCGGCCCTTGGTGAGGTCCGCCTCGTAGGGGCCGACGATCTGGTACTTCACCTTCTCGTCGGTGTCCTCGTCGGCCAGCCGCACGGTGGCGCCGAACTTGATGACCTTGCCGGTCAGCTTGGAGAAGTCGATCACCTCGGTTCGCGAGATGATGTCCTCGAGCTCGGCGATGCGACCCTCGATGAAGCTCTGCTTTTCGCGTGCGGAGGTATACTCGGCGTTCTCCGAGAGATCGCCATGCTCACGCGCCGTCGCGATCGCCTTGATGATCGCCGGGCGCTCTACGCTCTTCAGCACTTTCAGTTCTGCCTCGAGGCGCTGGAGGCCCTCGGCGGTCATCGGAATACGTTCCATTTCCAAATCGTCCTTGATCACTCGAACGGCGTCAACGCCCAACGCAGCCGGAAACGGAGTGCAATCCGGCGCGCGCCAGGCGGGAGCGGAGGTGAAAAGACCTAGAAGGCAGTCTTGAAGTAGGATTGCAGGGGCGCCACGTCGAGCCCGCCTTTCTTGACCGCGGCAATACCCTCGACCGCCGCCTTGGCACCAGCGACCGTCGTATAGTAGGCGATCTTGTGCATCAGGGCGGTGCGCCGGAGCGTGAAGCTGTCGGTCAGGGCGCTCGCGCCGTCGACCGTATTGAAGACGAGCTGCACCTTGCCGTCCTTCATCAGGTCGACGATATGCGGCCGGCCTTCCAGCACCTTGTTGACCTGCTGCGCCTCGATCGAATGCTTGCGCAGGAACTCCGCCGTGCCGCGAGTCGCGACGACCTTGAAGCCCAGTTCGATCAGCCGCTTCAGGGGTTTCACCATCGCCGCCTTGTCCTGGTCCTTGACCGAGACGAACACCGCGCCCTCGACCGGCACCTTGCTGCCGGCGCCGAGCTGCGACTTGGCGAAGGCGCGCCCGAAATCCATGTCGAGGCCCATGACCTCGCCGGTCGATCGCATCTCGGGGCCCAGGATAATGTCGACGCCGGGGAAGCGTGCGAAGGGGAACACCGCTTCCTTGACCGCGATGTGCTTGCCCTTCGACTTTTTGATGCCGAGCGACTTCAAGGCCTCTCCGGCCATCAGGCGGGCTGCGAACTTGGCGATCGGCTGGCCGGTCGCCTTGGCGACGAAGGGCACGGTGCGGCTGGCGCGCGGATTGACCTCCAGGACGTAGACTTCGTCGTCCTTCACGGCGAACTGCACGTTCATCAGGCCAACGACATGCAGCGCCTTTGCCATCGCCTCGGTCTGGCGTTCGATCTCGGCCAGGATCTCGGCCGACAGCGAGTAGGGCGGTAGCGAGCAGGCCGAGTCGCCGGAATGGATTCCTGCCTCCTCGATATGCTCCATGATGCCGGCGACGAAAACGTTCTGGTCCTTGTCGGCCAGGGCGTCGACATCGACCTCGATGGCGTCTCGCAGATAGGAGTCGATCAGCACCGGATTGCTGCCCGAGACCTTCACTGCATCGCGCATGTAGCGCTCGATGGCGGCGCGATCGTAGACGATCTGCATCGCGCGTCCGCCCAACACGTAGGACGGGCGGATGACGACCGGATAGCCAATCCTCTCGGCAATCTCGATCGCCTTCTCCTGCGATGTCGCCGTACCGTTGTCGGGTTGGCGCAGCTTGAGCTCATGGATCAGCTTCTGGAAGCGCTCGCGGTCCTCGGCGAGATCGATGGCGTCGGGCGAGGTGCCCAGGATCGGAATCCCCGCGGCTTCCAGAGGCTTGGCGAGCTTGAGCGGCGTCTGGCCGCCGAACTGCACGATCAGGCCCAGCAGCTCGCCGTTGCGGCGCTCGACCTCGACCAGCTCGATCACGTCCTCGGCGGTCAGCGGCTCGAAGTAGAGCCGGTCGGCCGTATCGTAGTCGGTCGATACGGTCTCGGGATTGCAGTTGACCATGATGGTCTCGTAGCCCGCGTCGCGCAGCGCGTAGACGGCATGGACACAGCAATAGTCGAACTCGATGCCCTGGCCGATGCGGTTCGGACCGCCGCCCAGGATGATGACCTTTCGCCGGTCGGTCGGCTGCGCCTCGCATTCGGCCGGCCGCACCCCGTCGCCCTCGTAGCATGAGTAGAGATAGGGCGTACGCGACTCGAACTCGGCGGCGCAGGTGTCGATGCGCTTGAAGACCGGCCGGACGCCGAGTGCACGGCGCTTAGCGGCCACGTCGCCGGCGCCCTGCTTCGTCAGTTCGCCCAGCCGCTCGTCGGAGAAGCCCTTCTTCTTGAGGTCGAAGAACGCCTTGGCGTCCTTCGGCAGGCCGTCCTCGCGCACGCTCGCCTCGATGGCGACGAGCTGTTCGATCTGGCGCAGGAACCACGGCTCGTACTTCGACGCCTGGGTAATCTCTTCGACCGAAAGGCCGTGACGGAACGCCTGGGCAATCACCAGGATGCGGTCGGGCGTCGGCCGCGCCAGGGCGCCCACGATGGCGGACTTGTCGGGCGCACCCTTGATCTCGATCTCGTTCAGGCCGGTGAGACCCGTCTCCATCGAGCGTAGCGCTTTCTGAAGCGACTCCTGGAAGGTCCGGCCGATCGACATGGCCTCGCCGACGCTCTTCATAGACGTGTTGAGAAGCGGCTCCGCGCCGGGGAATTTCTCGAAGGCGAAGCGCGGCATCTTGGTCACGACGTAGTCGATCGTCGGCTCGAACGAGGCCGGCGTCTCGCCGGTTATGTCGTTCAAGAGCTCGTCGAGCGTGTAGCCGACGGCCAGACGCGCCGCGACCTTGGCGATCGGGAAGCCCGTCGCCTTGGACGCCAGTGCCGACGAGCGCGACACGCGCGGATTCATCTCGATCACGACCATGCGGCCGGTCGCCGGATCGACGGCGAACTGAACGTTCGAGCCGCCGGTATCGACGCCGATCTCGCGCAGGCACGCGATCGAGGCGTCGCGCATGATCTGGTATTCCTTGTCGGTGAGCGTCAGCGCGGGCGCGACTGTGACCGAGTCACCGGTATGGACGCCCATGGGATCGATGTTCTCGATCGAGCAGATGATGATGCAGTTGTCGTTGCGGTCGCGCACGACCTCCATCTCGTACTCTTTCCAGCCAAGCACGGATTCCTCGACCAGCACTTCGCCGACCGGCGAGGCGTCGACGCCGCCCTGCACGATTTCGAAATACTCATCGCGATTGTAGGCGATGCCGCCGCCGGTGCCGCCGAGCGTGAAGGACGGGCGGATGATTGCAGGCAGGCCGACCCGCTCAAGCGCGTTCGCTGCCTCCTCGCGATTGTGCACGACCTCGCTCTTCGGGCATTCGAGCCCGATCTTGGTCATGGCATCGCGGAACAGCAGCCGGTCCTCGGCCTTGTCGATGGCTTCGGCATTGGCGCCGATCAGTTCGACGCCGTACTTCTCGAGCCGCCCGTCGCGATGCAGCGACATCGCCGTGTTGAGCGCCGTCTGGCCGCCCATGGTCGGCAGGATGGCGTCGGGCCTTTCCTTCTCGATGATTCGCGCCACGAAGTCGGGCGTGATCGGCTCCACATAGGTCGCATCGACCAGGCCCGGATCGGTCATGATCGTGGCCGGGTTGGAATTGATCAGGATGACGCGATAGCCCTCGTCCTTCAGCGCCTTGCAGGCCTGAACGCCGGAATAGTCGAACTCGCAGGCCTGACCGATGACGATCGGGCCGGCGCCGATGACGAGGATGGATTTGATGTCTGTGCGCTTGGGCATGATTGCTCTTACTTGCCCTTGCTCTTGTCGATCATCTCGACGAACCGGTCGAAGAGATAATGGCTGTCGGTCGGGCCGGGCGAGGCTTCGGGGTGATACTGGACCGAAAAGGCCGGCTTGTCGGTGCAGCGCAGGCCTTCGTTGATACCGTCGAACAGGGAGACGTGCGTCACCTCGGTGTTCTCGGGCAGCGACTCGGGGATGACGCAGAAGCCATGGTTCTGCGACGTGATCTCGACCTTGCCGGTCGTCAGGTCCTTGACCGGCTGGTTGGCGCCGCGGTGGCCGCGCGCCATCTTGCGGGTCTTGCCGCCCAGCGTCAGCGCCAGGATCTGGTGGCCGAGGCAGATGCCGAACAGCGGCACCTTCTTATCGAGAACGGCCCGGATCGCGGGCGAGGCATAGACCGCGGTCGCGGCCGGATCGCCGGGACCGTTGGACAGGAACACGCCATCGGGCTCGTGGCGCAGGATATCCTCGGCCGTGGCGGTTGCCGGCACGACCGTGACCTTGCAGCCGGTACTGGCGAGGCAGCGCAGGATGTTGCGCTTGGCGCCGTAATCGACCGCAACGACATGATACTTGGGCTTGGTGAGCTTGCCGTAGCCCTTGCCCAGTTCCCACCTGGTTTCGTCCCAATTGTAGGTCTGCTTGGTCGTGACCTCGATCGCCAGGTCCATGCCGTCGAGACCGGGCCAATCGAGCGCGATCTGGCGCATTCTGGGAATGTCGAACTTGCCGTCCGGCGCATGGACCACGACACCGTTGGGCGCGCCCCCGTCGCGGATGCGGCGGGTGATGGCGCGCGTGTCGACGTCGCAGATACCCGGCAGATTGTGGCCCTTCAGCCAGTCGTCGAGCGGCTTCACGGAGCGCCAGTTCGCGGGCTCGGTAATATCGCCACGCAGAACTACGCCCCGGGCGGCCGGGGTGATCGTCTCGATATCCTCGAGGTTCGTGCCGACGTTGCCGATGTGCGGGAAGGTGAAGGTGATGATCTGGCCGGCATAGGAGGGATCCGTGATGATCTCCTGGTATCCGGTCATCGAGGTGTTGAAGCAGACCTCGCCCACGGCATGGCCGGCGGCGCCCACTCCCTTGCCCCAGAAGACCGTGCCGTCAGCCAGCACCAGCGCGGCCGTGGCCCAACGCGGCGCGGCGTCATTGGCGCCGGCGGTCTTAGGTGAAGTCATGATGAATTAGTCCGTTCCGTGCCCGCACGAACTCGCCCCTGACCCGGTATGGGCGAGGCGATCGGCGAGCCGGGCGGTTTGTAACCAAGCCGCCGCAGGGGGTCAAGGCGCCGAAGGCAGCCAATTTCTAAGCTATTTCAATAACTTATTTGCTTTGCCAACAGCGGGCGAGACGATTAGTTTCCGCCGCTTGGGCATACGGCCAACCAGTAGGACTGAAGCGATGCTGCGCGAAAAACTGACCGAAGCGATGAAAGACGCCATGCGCGCCAAGGATCAGGCTGCGCTCGGCACGATTCGGCTCATCCTGGCGAAGCTCAAGGACGCCGATATTGCGGCCCGCACCGAGGCCAGCCGCGAGGGCGTGGCCGACGACAGAGTTCTGTCGCTGATGCAGGGCATGATCAAGCAGCGGAACGAATCGATCGCCCTCTACGAGAAGGGCAATCGCACCGACTTGGCCGACAAGGAGAAGGCCGAAATCGCCGTGATCGAGCGGTTCCTGCCGCAGCAGATGGACGAGGCCGCCGTCGAGGCCGCCGTGCGCGAGGCCATTGCCGCCAGCAGCGCCACCTCGATCAAGGACATGGGCGGCGTCATGGCCGCTCTGAAGGGCAAGTATGCCGGCCAGATGGACTTTGCCAAGGCATCCGCCACCGTCAAAAAAGCCTTGAGCGCCTGATCTTCCCCGCTATCCCCTATGGCGTGGGCTCCACGCGGGGGCCATCTTAGGGGATGGCCTTCCCCCCGGGCTTCCTCGATGAACTGCGTGCGCGCCTCAGCCTGTCCGACATCGTCGGGCGGAAGGTGTCGCTGAAGCGCCGCTCGGGCGCCGAGTATGCGGGCCTGTGCCCCTTCCACAACGAGAAGTCACCGTCCTTCACGGTCAACGACAAGAAGGGTTTCTACCATTGCTTCGGCTGCGGCGAGCACGGCGACGCCGTGGGCTTCGTCATGAAGACCGAGGGGCTTTCCTTCCCCGAATCGGTCGAGAAGCTCGCCCGCGAGGTCAACCTGACCGTGCCGCGCGCGACTCCCGCGGAGCGTGAGCGCGCCGACCGGGCGGCCACGCTCCAACAGGTCGTCGAGTTGGCCGCCCTCTGGTTCCAGAAGCAGCTTCGCCTCCCCGCGGGCCGCCAGGGTCTCGATTACCTGCGCGGGCGCGGCCTCTCCGACGCCGTGATCGACGACTTCCGGCTGGGCTTCGCGCCCGATTCGCGCGATGGCGTCATCGCCGCCCTCAAGCGCGAGAATGTGCCGATCGAGAAAATCGCCGAGGCGGGGCTCGCGATCCAGCCCGACGACGGGCGCGAGCCCTACGACCGTTTCCGCGGCCGCGTCATGTTCGTCATCAACGACCGCCGCGGCCGGGCCATCGCCTTCGGGGGACGCGTCATGGGCACCGGCGAGCCCAAATATCTGAACTCGCCCGAGACTCCGCTCTTCCACAAGGGCGCCAATCTCTACTGCCTCGACCGGGCCCGGCAGGCCGCGACCAAGGACCAGCCGGTGATCGTAGCCGAGGGCTACATGGACGTGATCGCCCTGCACGATGCGGGCTTCACGGGCGCCGTAGCGCCGCTCGGCACCGCCCTCACCGAAGGACAACTCGGCGAGCTCTGGAAGCTGGCCGACGAGCCCTATCTGTGTTTCGACGGCGACAATGCCGGCCGCCGCGCCGCGTCCCGCGCCGCCGAACGGGCGTTACCCCTGCTGCGTCCCGGGAAGAGCCTGCGCTTCCTCACCCTGCCGGCCGGCGAGGATCCCGACAGCCTGATCCGGACCCGAGGTGCCGACGCAGTGCGCCGGATCCTGGACCTCGCCCGGCCGCTCTCTGACATGGTCTGGGAGCTGGAAGTCGAGGGCAAGCCGGCGGACACCCCCGAGCGGCGGGCCAGCCTGCAGCGCAGCGTCGAGCAGCGGGTGGCCGAGATAGCCGACCCGATGGTACGCGAGTACTACCGCACCGAAATGCGCAACCGGCTGAACCGGATGCGCCGTCCGGAGGCGCCTGCCTGGCAGCCCGGCGGCGGGGGACGCAAGCCGTTCCGTCGCCCCGGCGATCCCGAGCCCGCCCCCTTCGCCGCCGGGTCCGCCGCCCGCCGGTCGGGGGAAGGTCTCGACGGCTCCCGCCAGGAGCGGGTCCTGCTGGGCGCGCTGATAGAGCGGCCGGCGCTGCTCCATATCCTGGCCGAAGAGCTGGCGTCCCTACCGATCGGTCATCCCGAGCTTGTCCGTCTGCGAAGCGGCTTGCTGGACGCCCTGTCGCTGGTCCCTTCGGGGGTGGACCCGGCTGCTGACGAGGCAGCCGGCGACCCCTCGCTCGAGGCACAGTTGATCGTGCAGCACCTGGAGCGAATCGGCTTGGGGCGCCTGGCCGCCGAGACCCGGCTCAAGGCGCGGAATGCCTTCACGGACGACCCTGCCGATTCCGAGGGGTGGGTCGGGCAGTGGCGCCGGGCGGCCCGTCACCTGAGCCAGCTCCAGGGCGGCCCGGAGGAGCTGAAACGGGCCGAGGAAGCTCTCGCCGAGGACATGTCCGATGAGAATTTGCAGCGACTCCAGGCCATCTTGGATCGCATGCGGCGCGAGAACATGGAGGCCAATGCCATGTAACGGGGCCGCGCAGATTCAGGGGCTCGCCCCTATCGCTGCTTGCACTGAAGCCCCATATAGTAGAAGGGTAGTTTTTGCGGGGCCGCCCTCCCGCCTCCCCTTCTTGCAGCCAAATAACGGCCCTTTGGCCGTTCTATCTGTTTGTCGCACCCAAGGATTTGAGTAAATGGCGACCAAGACCGCGACCGTAGTGCAACCCGAAGTCACCGACGCCCGCGAGGAGGGACCCGACGCTCCCCTGCTGGACTCGCTCGGGGCCGAGCTGAAGAAGCTCGTCCAGAAGGGCAAGGAGCGCGGCTACGTCACCTATGACGAGCTGAACGCCGCGCTGCCGCCCGACGAAGTGTCCTCCGAGCAGATCGAGGACACGATGGCGATGCTGTCCGAGGCCGGCGTCAACGTCGTCGAGGCCGAGGAGCCGGAAGACACTGCCTCTGCAACGCAGACCGAGCCGGCCAAGACGGCGGTGGTCGCGGCCGAGGCGACCGGCGAGGATGAGGAGCTCGGGCGCACCGACGATCCCGTCCGCATGTACCTGCGCGAGATGGGCAGCGTCGAGCTGCTGAGCCGCGAGGGCGAGATCGAGATCGCCAAGCGCATCGAGGCCGGCCAGGACAAGATGATCGGCGGCATCTGCGAGAGCCCGATGACGATCACGGCGCTGCTGCACTGGCGCGACGCGATCAACGAGGGCCGCATCCTGCTGCGCGACGTGATCGACCTCGAAGCCACCCAGGGCGGCGGCGCCCCCGGCGAGGGCAAGGGCGTGAACGCGGCCGCCGCGGCTCCCGCCGCGCCTCCGATGCCGCGTCCGGCCATGATGCCGAAGCTGGTGCGCCCGGCCGCGCCCGCGGTGAACGGTGAAGGGGGCGAGGCCCCCGCGGCGGAAGGCGGCGAAGAGGACGACGAAAACGCGCTCTCGCTGTCGGCGCTCGAGGAGAAGCTCAAGCCCGAGGTGCTGCGCACCCTCACCAAGATCTACAAAGTCTATATCGAGATGTCGAAGGTGCAGAACCGGCGCCTCTCGACGCTCGCGCGCGGCCAGAAGCCCAGCGCCGACTTCGAGAAGAGCTACGAGAAGCACCGCAAGAAGATCGTCGAGCTGGTGCGGACGGTTCACATCAACGCCGCCCGTATCGAGCAGCTCAAGCTCTCGCTCTACGACCTCAACCGCAAGCTAATGATGCTCGAGGGCAAGCTGCTGCGCACGGCGGAGAGCTTCCGCATCTCGCGGCAGGACTTCCTCGACAACTACTTCACGCACGAGATCGATCCCAACTGGCTCGAGAAGGTCGGCAAGCTGTCCGGCCGGGGCTGGAAGGATTTCGCCAAGAAGCGCGGCCCCGAGATCGAGAAGATCCGGGCGGAGATCAAGGACATCTCCGACCACTGCGGAGCGCCGATCTTCGAGTTCCGCCGCATGTGCAAGACCGTCCAGGACGGCGAGCGCGAGATGATGCGGGCGAAGAAGGAGATGATCGAGGCCAACCTGCGCCTCGTCATTTCGATCGCCAAGAAATACACGAACCGCGGCCTGCAGTTCCTGGATCTCATCCAGGAGGGCAACATCGGCCTGATGAAGGCGGTCGACAAGTTCGAGTACCGCCGCGGCTACAAGTTCTCGACCTATGCCACGTGGTGGATCCGCCAGGCCATCACGCGCTCGATCGCCGACCAGGCCCGCACCATCCGCATCCCGGTGCACATGATCGAGACCATCAACAAGCTGGTCCGGACGAGCCGGCAGATGCTGCACGAGATCGGCCGCGAGCCCCAGCCCGAGGAGCTCGCCGAGAAGCTCGGCATGCCGCTCGAGAAGGTGCGCAAGGTCCTGAAGATCGCCAAGGAGCCGATCAGCCTCGAGACGCCGATCGGCGACGAGGAGGACAGCCACCTCGGAGACTTCATCGAGGACAAGAACGCCGTCATCCCGCTCGAAGCGGCGATCCAGGGCAATCTGCGCGAGAGTACGACGCGGGTGCTGGCGACGCTCACGCCGCGCGAGGAGCGCGTGCTGCGCATGCGCTTCGGAATCGGCATGAACACCGACCACACGCTGGAGGAAGTCGGCCAGCAGTTCTCGGTCACCCGCGAGCGTATCCGCCAGATCGAAGCCAAGGCGCTGCGCAAGCTGAAGCACCCGAGCCGCTCGCGCATGCTGCGCAGCTTCCTCGACGAGGGCTGAGAAAGAGCGAGATCGGAGATCCAAAGCCGGGGGACCGTCCCCGGCTTTTTCATGTCACTCGCGATCGGCGATGCGCACCAGGGACGGCAGCAGCCCGCTCACGGTCGCGTGGAGCTGGCGGATCTCCTCCATGACGGCCGACAGGTTTTCCCGGACGGCGGCGCAGTGGCGCGAAGCCTCGTTGCGCGCATCGTCCAGACCGGGATCGATCGCATAGGGATGCCCAAGGGCGCGCCCGCAGTCCACCAGCACGTCGAGCAGCGCGGATGGCGCATCCGCCTTGTGGACCGGATGCATGAAATCCCGGGCGGCGTGTTCGATCCGCTCCAACGCCGTGACAAGACCATCGACTTCCATGGGAGTCTCCTCGGCCGACAACGGGGACGCTGTGATCGGCGCCGATGCTGTCACCGGGCTCCCTGGCGCACAAGCCCGCGACACGCCCCGATCAGCCGAACCGCAGCAGGGGCACGGCGGCTGCAGCCAACAGGACGGCCGCGATGCGCATGCGCGTGAAGGGTTCGTTGAGCCAGAAGATGGCGATGAGAACCGCGAAGATGGCGCTCGTGTCCCGGAGTGCCGCCGCCGGGGCGATCGGCGCATGGCTCCAGACCCAGAGGATGAGCAGATACGATCCCATCGCCGCGATGGCGATCGGCAGGGCGAGCGTCCAGTGGGCCGAAACCTGCGCCCAGGGCGAACCGACGCGGCGCTGCCGCCAGGCCATGGCTGCCGCATTGGTGATCGATACGACGAAGCCATAGGCCCAGGGAGATCCCGAGAGCCGCACGCCCTGTGCGTCGCACATGATGTAGGCTGCGGTGCCGACGCCGGCCGCCAGGGTCCACGACATTGCGGCCCTCGTGATCCCCTGCCCTCGCGCGGCATCCCAGGCAAGGACGACCAGCGCGAGCGAGATGACCAGGATTCCGAGAAAGCCCGCCGTTCCAAGGTGCTCGCCGGTCATGACGGCCGCGAGCGGCACGACCATCAGCACCGCCAGCGACCGGACGACGGGATAGACGAGGCCGAATCCGCCTAGCTCGTAGGCGCGCAGCAGCGCCGATACGGTGAGGACATTCATCAAGGTCGACGCCGCGATCCAGCCGCATGACGCGAGGCTCGGGAGGCCGGACCAGAAAAGCGCCGGGACGACCAGTACCGCACCCAGCACCATCTGGGCCGTCATCACCTGGGCGGGATTGCGGCTGGCCTTTACCGCAGCATTCCATCCCGCGTGCAGGATCGCGCTCACCAGCGCAAGGGAGACGTCGGTGAGATCCATTCGTTCAGGCCGGCCGTGGCCCGACGATGACCACGCAATAGCGCGCCGGCCTTTGCGTGGGATTGTGGTAGGTGATCGGCCGGTCGAGCACCATCGCCAGGCAATCGCCGGGACGCAGCTCGTAGCCCTCGTCTCCCAGCATCACCTGAACCATGCCCTCCAAGACCCAGACCTGCTGGTGAGTGACCCCCGGCCGCGCCGCGGTCTCGTAGGCCACGCGCGCGCCCGCCGGGAAGATCACCTCGACGATCTGGATGGGGGATGGAAAACCGTCCGGGGACACGTTGCGGCGAAGGTATCCAGAGGCGGGATCGCGCCACTCGATCTGGTCGGCCCGGCGGGACACGGGATGCGGCGGCGCGGCCGGAGCCTCGAAGAGCGTGGCCAGGGACACGCCGAGGCCGGTCGCAAGTTTCTCGAGGACGACGGCGGTCGGACTGCTTTCGCCGCGCTCGATCAGGGAAATCATGGAACGGCTGACCCCGCTCGCTTCCGCCAGGCTCTCGAGCGAGAGACCGTGCCGGCCCCGGAGGTCGCGAACCCGGGCCGCGATCCGATCGTTGATGCCGAGGTGCACGACCGCGTCCCTCATAATGGAAACATCATCCATTATATTGGATGATTCATCAAGGCGCGTGGAGCTGCGCTAGAAGAAGACCGGAAACTCGAGCGGCGGAGAGTTGGAATGAAGGACATCGTCGATGAATTGCGGGCCCAGTGCCGCGAGCAGCACGGCCCGACGGGTGACGACACCAGCGTCCTCGCAGGCGACGTGCGCTGGCGGGCGGCGGCCGAGATCGAGTCCCTTCGGCAGACGACTTGGCGGCCGATCGAGACGGCCCCGAAGGACGAAGGCCCCGTTCTGCTCTTCTGCCCGGGCCTCGCAGGTCATGTCGCTGACGAGGTCGTGGTCGGCACCTGGACGTTCGACCCCAATCGCCGCTCCCTGGGCTACTGGGTAAGCGACGTTGGCGCCCTGGATCCAGGTTTCGCCGAAACCGGGCCGTGGATCGAGTATCACGAACTCCAGCCCCGACTATGGGCTCGCCTGCCAGCGCGACCCGGCAAGGGAAACTAGACTAGCAAAACAAAAAAAGGCGGCCACGAGGGCCGCCTTTCCTTTGTCGATGTCAGTTCTTAGCTGCGCGGCGGCAGCGGAACCTTGGCGTCATTGAGCAACTTCACGAGGACGGGAATGCCCGCCGCATAGTCGCCGGCATCGCACTTGGCGATCGCCGTCGGACCGGTGGCGTCAACCGAGTCGCGACGCACGGAGTCGCGCCACTTCTGGGCCAAAGCCCGGCAGTAGGCGGCGTCATCCATCGTGGCCGCGGTCATCTGCCCGATGACGATCTCGACGCGGCGGTTCTGCGGCTCGCGAACGTTCGGGCCAGTCGCGACGAGCAGGCCCTGCATGCCGCGGCCGACGACCGCGACCGCGGTGGCGGGCACGCCCTGCTGGACCAGCGCATCCTTGACGGCATTCGCGCGGCGCAGCGACAGCGCCATGTTGTAGGCGTCCGAACCCGTGGTGTCGGTATGGCCGGTCGCCGTGATGCGAGCGCTACCCTTGGTCTTGTAGGCTGCAGCAGCCTGACCGACGACGTTCGTGGCCTGCGGGTTCAGCTTGGCGCTGTCCCAATCAAAGAAAACCATGAAGCTCTGAGGTGCCGGCGGCGGCGGCGGCGGCGGCGCGGTGGCCGGCGCAGGTTGGTCGCAGGCGGCAATCATGAACGTGGCGGCAAGTAGAACAAACAACTTCTTGAGCATAAGCCCCTCTCCCCTATGGCCGTGTAGCCACCGGCAATATGCTAAACTCCCACTGCGTGAGCAATGCAAAAAAGATTCATAGCAACTGTCCCTGGCTGCTCCGCGAGCAAATAGCGCAGCCCCCAGCAGCTCCCACCGTTCCCGCAACCCTCGAGCAAATGCGCCGTTGAAGCGACGCAACGCAAACAAGAGGAGCTTCCGTGAAGCAAGTAGCAATCATTCTCATCGCTGCCTGCTCGTTCGTCGCGGGCTGCGCCTCCTACACCGAGCGTGTCGTCGAGAAGCCCGTTCCGGCCCGCACGGCCGAGCGAACCGTTGTGTAGGACAATACCGCTCCGGCGCCCGCCCGGACGACCACCGTCTACACGACCCGATCGGATCTTCCGACGGCGAAGCTGCGCGGCTACGCGGCCAGATTGTAGAGTTCGGCCACGTTGTCGTGAAGGATGCGCTTCCTCAATTCGGGCGTGAGGTGGGCCGCCTGCTCGGCGATGACATCCTGGCTCCACGGCCACGTCGAGTCGCTGTGGGGAAAATCATTGGCCCACATCAGCTGCCTGGGAGACAACCGGTCGGCGAACTGGAACGCCGTCCAATCGTCCTGAAACGTCAGGGTGATGTGATCGCGAAAATATTCCGACGGCAGGCGCTCCAGTTCCTTGCCCTTCATCCAGTACCGATGACGCTTGTACGCATGATCCATGCGGTACATGAAATGCGGTGCCCACCCCGCGTCGGCCTCGACGCAGACGACTCGCAGCTTCGGGTGGCGCTCGAACACGCCGCTGAAGACCAGCATGCCCATGATGTCCTGGCAGCCTCGGATGATCGAAAGGAACCCGTTGATCTTCGGACCGCGCGGCTTCGACAGCGAATTGTCTCCCGAGGTCGTGAGAATATGCCACGACAAAGGGAGCCCGAGGGCGACGGCGGCCTCCCAGAACGGGTCGTAGATCGGGTCGTCGTAGTCCTTCTCGCCGGGATTGCCCGGCATCATCACGCCCCGAAATCCCATCGCCTTGATCCGCTCGAGGTCGGCGATGCCCTCCTCCACCGTGCGCATTGCCGTCTGTCCCATGCCGACGAGCCTGTCGGGGGCATAGGCACAGTAGGACTGGAGCCACCGATTGTAGGCGTCGAAACAGGCCTTCTTGAAATCGAAATCGGGATGATTGCAGATCAGCATGCCCACGGTCGGATAGATGATCTCCGCGGCAACACCATCCCGATCCTGGTCCTGCAGGCGGGCGGAGGGATCCCAGCCACTGCGGTGCAGGTCCTCGAACTTGGCGCCGCCGATCCTGATGTCCTGGGGCGCGACGCCGGCGGCCGCGATCAAGCCCATCGGCACCGGCGTCTTCATGCCGTCGACGACGTAAATGTCGCCCATTGCGTCGTGACGGACGACGTGCGGCGCGCGCTCGCGGTAGGCAGGGTCGATATGGTCGCGATAGCAGCCGGGCGGCTCGGTGATGTGGGAATCCGCAGAAATCGGGCGCCAGTCCATCCGTTCCTCCATTGTCGTTGGATTAAGGTAGGCAGAGGCCGGAAGGCCCGGCAAGGCGCGGAACTGCTTCCGTTTCGGACGGCGGCAGCGGTTGAACCGCCCCCAACCGTATGGCATACCCCCGCCGCGCGCTGCCGTAGCTCAGTGGTAGAGCACCCCCTTGGTAAGGGGGAGGTCGACAGTTCAATCCTGTCCGGCAGCACCAGCGCTTCCTCCTTGACGATCAAGGAAATGCGGGCCCTTCTCGTTGGGTGGTAAAAACGGTCCGGGATGGCGCAAAGCAATAAAATTGCATGGGTCGGCGCCGTTGCGCTCGCGGTCGCCGTGATCTCGCTGGCCATCGTCTTTGTGCTGCCTGACCTCCAGGTCGGCAGCGCTCAGAACAGGTCGGAAGTGAACGGGCCGTTGATTTCGCGTGGCTACACCGATGCGCCGGCGGGCACGGCCGTCATCGCCGGCGATCCTGTCGGTGGCTCGGTCCTGACCGAACTGCGTATCAAGAACGGCCAGGCCGTCAAACGCGGCGAGATCATCGCGATCCTCAACAATTACGCGACGGCGGACGTCGAAGTGCGCCGGATGGAACAGGAGATCGCCAAGGCGCGCCGGAAGCGCGAGTCGATGATCTCGGGCTACCGGACGGCCGAAATCGCGCTGCAGGAAATATCGGTGAAGTCGGCGTCCGAGGAGAACCGGCTTAAGGATCTCGAACTGTCCCGGTCGAGCGTGCCTCCCGACCAGAAGCAGCTCCAGTCCAACCTCTCCCAGCAGTCGCTGGAGCGCGAGCAAGCCAAGCTCAGGTTCCAGAAGGAAGTGCTCACGGCCGATCTCGCGCAGACCGAAGCCGATATCACCATCTTCGAAGCCAAACTCGAGGAAGCCAAGATCGAGCGCGAGCTCGCCGTGGTGCGCTCGCCGCTCGACGGTGTCGTGGTCGACATCTACACCCGCCAGGGTGAGCGGATCTCGTTCAGGGGCATCGCGAAGATCGTCGATCTCGACCAGATCCGCATCTTCGCCGATGTCGACGAAATCCATCTGCGCAACGTGACGCCGGGCAGCAAGGTCGAGTTCACCTTCCAGGGCAGCCGCACCGTCCATGTCGGAACAATCACCCGCACGCCGTTGACGGTGAAGCGTACCAAGCGGTCCGAGGCAGACCTCGGCGAATCCAATGCACGGCTCGTCGAGGTCGAGATCAAGCCGGACGACCCGCAGAGCATCCCGCAGATGCTGGGTCGCGAGGCCCGCGTCGTTTTCCAGTAGCGGGCTGAGCAAAGCTCAGCCCGATGACCCCGCTTCGTCCGGAAGGAACGGCGAGTCCCCCTCAGGCGGCGGCGGCGCC